>NZ_LZMG01000358.1:0-9635 GCF_001673615.1 Mycobacterium sp. 1245499.0 | reverse complement strand
GGCTTTGGCGCCTTTCGGGGAACCTGTGGCTGGCGCCGCCCGTCGTGTTGAGCCGTAGGAGACCTGAGTCGAATGAGACGCACACGCTGGGGGTCTTCTGCGCGACCGGCCTTAAGGCTGGTGCGCCCCGTCGTTCCCTCCGTTTTGAGCCTCGCCCTGCTGATCGCCACGCCGGGCCTCGCGGAGGCCGACCCCACCGCCGACAACCTCGCCGCCCTCATTCGACTCAGGTCTCCTACGGCTCAACACGACGGGCGGCGCCAGCCACAGGTTCCCCGAAAGGCGCCAAAGACAACACCAGCATCATTTGCACCGTACGTCACACCGATGGGCGTGCAAACGCTCCACCGAAATCGCACTCTCTACGTGCGTTTAATGTGACCGAATGGTGACCTGACTGGTTTGCCGCAGGACACGCCGCGGCTCGCCGAAGGAACCGCGGAAAACGAAGACCGGAAGTTAGACGGTGGTATTGGTGTCGGCGGCGGGGGTTGCCGCGGCGTCGCCCGAGGTTGCTGCGCGCTTACCGCGCACCTGCAGCAACCGGGTGCCGACGGCGGCCGCGAGGACCGCGATCAACAGGAAGATCGTCAGGCCGGTCCAGGGGAACTCGGGCGTGTCGAGCTCGTGCAGGAAATGCTGCGCGGAGACCACCGGATTGCCGGTCTTCGCGTTGTCCTCGCCGGCCTCGAGCGTCACGCGCGCGAACTGGGTGCTGTAGCTCCCGACGTAGCTCGGGCTAAGGGTCAGGACCGTCGCATCGTGATAGTCCGCGCCCACCACCGTCGAGATGTCGCGCAATGGGGTGTCGTTCGGGGGGTTGTGGTCGAGCAGCACGATCTTGAGGTTGATGCCCTCGGCGTGCGCCTGGTTGACCACGTCGAGCAGTCCGGGCATCGCCGCGGGCGGGGCGCTGACTCCGGTGGCGGCGACCTGGGACTTGACCACGTTCATGTCGACGTCCACCGGAATGTAGGCGGGCAGGAACGGAACCGTTTGCGGCAGCGGGCCGACGAACGAATCTTGACCGGTCATGAAGTCCCTCCTGCGGTAGTGCTAGAGGCACCGTACGCGATATCGGTTCGCGCGCCGCGCCGATGGCGGTCGCCCGCGTCCTATCCCGGCACGGATTGGTGCGCACATGGGGTTTAAACGGGCCGCCGCGGCGACAAGACTGAAGTCAGGAGTGCCCTCGTAATGCAGGACAAGCGTACTGTTAAAGTTGGCACGGCACCGCCGACACGGCCCGTCGCGGTGGGAGAACTAAAGACTCTGGGAGTTGAAGTGACTGATTCTGTGAATTCGTTCGGAGCCCGCGACACGCTGCAAGTCGGCGACCAGAGTTACCAGATCTATCGTCTCGACGCCGTCCCCAACACCGAGAAACTGCCCTACAGCCTCAAGGTGCTGGCCGAAAACCTGCTGCGCAACGAGGACGGCAGCAACATCACGAAGGACCACATCGAGGCCATCGCGAACTGGGATCCCAAGGCGGAACCCAGCATTGAGATCCAGTACACGCCCGCCCGCGTGGTGATGCAGGACTTCACCGGGGTGCCGTGCATCGTCGACCTGGCCACCATGCGCGAGGCCATCGGCGACCTCGGCGGCAAACCGGACAAGGTCAACCCGCTCGCCCCCGCCGACCTGGTGATCGACCACTCCGTGATCGCCGACCTGTTCGGCACCGCCGACGCGTTCGAGCGCAACGTCGAGATCGAGTACGAGCGCAACGGCGAGCGCTACCAGTTCCTGCGCTGGGGCCAGGGAGCGTTCCAAGACTTCAAGGTGGTGCCCCCGGGCACCGGGATCGTGCACCAGGTCAACATCGAGTACCTGGCCAGCGTGGTGATGTCGCGCGACGGCGTGGCCTACCCCGACACGTGTGTGGGCACCGACTCGCACACCACGATGGTCAACGGCCTGGGCGTGCTGGGCTGGGGCGTCGGCGGTATCGAGGCCGAGGCCGCGATGCTGGGTCAGCCGGTGTCGATGCTGATCCCGCGAGTGGTCGGCTTCAAGCTGACCGGTGAGATCCAGGCGGGCGTCACCGCCACCGACGTCGTGCTGACCGTCACCGAGATGCTGCGCAAGCACGGCGTCGTCGGCAAGTTCGTCGAGTTCTACGGCAAGGGCGTGTCGGAGGTGCCGCTGGCCAACCGCGCCACGCTGGGCAACATGAGCCCCGAATTCGGTTCCACCGCAGCGATTTTCCCGATCGACGAGGAGACCATCTCCTACCTGAAGTTCACCGGTCGCACCGACGAGCAGCTGGCGCTGGTGGAGGCGTACGCCAAAGAACAGGGCATGTGGCACGACCCCGACCATGAGCCGGTGTTCTCCGAGTACCTCGAGCTCGACCTCTCCACGGTGGTGCCGTCGATCGCCGGGCCCAAGCGCCCGCAGGACCGAATCCAGTTGTCGGAAGCCAAGTCCACGTTCCGCGAGCAGATCCTCAGCTACGTCGACGGCAACGACGATGGCCAGCAGGGCTATTCGAAACTGGACGAGTCGGTCGAGGAGACCTTCCCGGCCAGCGACCCGGGCGCGGTCTCGAACGGCCACGCGGATGACCGGCCCGTCGTGCAGTCGGCCGCCGCGCACGCCAAGGGCCGGCCGAGCAATCCGGTGCAGGTGCGCTCCGAAGAGCGCGGCGAGTTCGTGCTCGACCACGGCGCGGTGGTGATCGCGGCGATCACGTCGTGCACCAACACCTCCAACCCCGAGGTGATGCTGGGCGCGGCGCTGTTGGCGCGCAATGCCGTTGAGAAGGGACTCGCGTCCAAGCCGTGGGTGAAGACCACCATGGCGCCCGGCTCGCAGGTGGTCAACGACTACTACGACAAGGCCGGCCTGTGGCCGTACCTGGAGAAGCTCGGGTTCTACCTGGTCGGGTACGGGTGCACCACCTGCATCGGCAACTCCGGTCCGCTGCCCGAGGAAATCTCGAAGGCCATCAACGACAACGACCTATCAGTGACCGCGGTGCTCTCGGGGAACCGGAACTTCGAGGGCCGCATCAACCCCGACGTCAAGATGAACTACCTGGCGTCGCCGCCGCTGGTGGTGGCCTACGCGCTGGCCGGCACCATGGACTTCGACTTCGACGAGCAGCCGCTGGGCCAGGACAAGGAGGGCAATGACGTCTTCCTGAAAGACATTTGGCCGTCGCAGAAGGACGTTTCCGACACCATCGCGTCGGCGATCAACCAGGAGATGTTCACCAAGAACTACGCCGACGTGTTCAAGGGCGACGAGCGCTGGCGCAACCTGCCGACCCCGAGCGGCAACACCTTTGAGTGGAACGCGGATTCGACCTATGTGCGCAAGCCCCCGTACTTCGAGGGCATGCCGGCCGAGCCCGAGCCGGTTACCGACATCACCGGCGCCCGGGTGCTGGCGCTGCTGGGCGACTCGGTGACCACCGACCACATCTCCCCCGCCAGCAGCATCAAGCCGGGCACCCCGGCGGCGCAATACCTCGACGAGCACGGCGTGGAGCGCAAGGACTACAACTCCTTCGGCTCGCGGCGCGGCAACCACGAGGTGATGATCCGCGGCACCTTCGCCAACATCAGGTTACGCAACCTGCTGCTCGACGACGTGTCCGGCGGCTATACCCGCGACTTCACCCAGGACGGCGGACCCCAGGCGTTCATCTACGACGCGGCGCAAAACTATGCGGCACAAGACATTCCGCTGGTGGTGCTGGGCGGCAAGGAATACGGGTCGGGCTCGTCGCGCGACTGGGCCGCCAAGGGAACCCGGCTGCTGGGCGTTCGCGCGGTGATCGCCGAGTCGTTCGAGCGGATTCACCGCTCCAACCTGATCGGCATGGGCGTCATCCCGTTGCAGTTCCCCGATGGCAAGTCCGCCGCGGATCTGGGTCTCGACGGCACCGAGGTGTTCGACATCACCGGCATCGAGGAACTCAACGACGGCAAGACACCGAAGACCGTGCACGTCAAGGCAAGCAAGTCCGCCGGCAAGGACGCCGACAAAAACGCAATCGAATTCGACGCGGTGGTGCGCATCGACACCCCCGGAGAGGCCGACTACTACCGTAACGGCGGCATCCTGCAGTACGTGCTGCGCAACATGCTCAAGTCGGGTTAACCCCAACCCGATCAGATCACCTGATGCCAAAGGTCAGCGAGGACCATCTGGCGGCTCGCCGCCGCCAGATCCTCGACGGCGCCCGCCGCTGCTTCGCCGAATACGGTTACGAGCAGGCCACCGTGCGCCGGCTGGAGAAGGCGATCGGGATGTCGCGCGGCGCGATCTTTCACCACTTCCGGGACAAGGACGCGCTGTTCTTCGCGCTGGCCCACGAGGACGCCGAGCGGATGGCCGACGTGGCTTCGCGCGCGGGACTCATCCAGGTGATGCGCGACATGCTGGCCACGCCGGACGAATTCGATTGGCTGGCAACCAGATTGGAGATCGCGCGCAAACTGCGCAACGATCCCGCGTTCAGCCAGGGCTGGGCGGAGCGTTCCGCCGAGCTGCGGGCGGCCACCACCGATCGACTGCGCCGGCAGATGGAGGCACACCGGGTCCGCGACGACGTGCCCGGCGACGTGCTGCAGTGCTATCTGGAATTGGTGCTCGACGGCCTGGTGGCCCGGTCGGCATCCGGCGAGGATCCGCAGCGGCTATCCGCGGTCCTCGATTTAGTGGAAAACTCGGTGCGCCGCAACGATTCTTGAGAAGCGATCGTAACGCCACTGCGAACAAGGAAACGAGATTTCGCAGTGACGCTACGCCCGCGCGGTTTTGGCGGTCCGGTTGGGGCCGCCGCGGCTGCGCATCGTGGTGCCCGACTCCCGCAGCAGGCTATGGATCGACCCATACGACCTACCGGTCGTGGCGACCAGGCTGCGGATACTGGCGCCACCCTCGTAGGCGTGGCGCAGCTCGTCGAGCAACTGGTCGCGTGCCGTGGCCGACCTTTGCACTGTTCTCTTCATGGCTCCTCCGACGCCGGGACACGATGGCAAGCACCCAGAGTAGGAAGCCACTGTCGGCCGCGGGCGGCTTTCGCCAAAAACCATCCACTCAGGCGAGCTCGATGAGATCGGAGTATTCGTCGGACCAGAAGTCCTCGGTGCCGTCGGGCAACAGCACGACGCGCTGCGGCTCGAGGGCCTCGGCGGCGCCCGGGTCGTGCGTTACCAAGACCACCGCCCCCTGATAGCTGCGCAGCGCGTCGAGCACCTGTTCGCGCGAGGCCGGATCGAGGTTGTTCGTCGGTTCGTCGAGCAACAGCACATTGGCGGTAGAAGCCACCAAACCGGCCAGCGCGAGCCGGGTCTTCTCACCACCGGACAGCGTGCCCGCCGGCTGGTCGAGCTGGGGGCCGCTGAACATGAACGCTCCCAGCAGGCCGCGCAGATCCTGCTCGCCGGAATCCGGTGCGGCGTGCCGGATGTTCTCCCACACGGTCGCATCGTTGTCGAGGGTGTCGTGCTCCTGGGCGAAGTAGCCGATCCGCAGCCCGTGGCCGGGCTCGAGGCCTCCGGTGTCGGGGGCCTCGGTGCCGGCCAGGATCCGCAGCAGCGTGGTCTTGCCGGCGCCGTTGAGGCCCAGCACCACCACCCGCGAGCCGCGGTCGATCGCCAGATCGACGCCGGTGAACACCTCCAGCGACCCGTAGGACTTGCTCAGGCCGGTGGCCACCAGCGGTGTGCGCCCGCACGGTGCCGGGTTCGGAAACTTGATGCGGGCCACCTTGTCGGCCACCCGCTCGTCGTCGAGCGCGGCCATCATCCGGTCGGCGCGACGCAACATGTTCTGTGCGGCAACGGCTTTGGTGGCTTTGGCGCCGAGCTTGGCGGCCTGCGAGCGCAGCGCGGTGGCCTTGCGTTCGGCGTTCGCGCGTTCCCGGCGGCGGCGCTGCTCGTCGGTGGCCCGCGCGTCCAGGTACTTCTGCCAGCCCATGTTGTACACGTCGACCTCGCCGCGCACCGCGTCCAGGAACCAGACCCGGTTGACGACGTCGGCGAGCAAGTCGACGTTGTGGCTGATGATCACCAGCCCGCCGGTGTGCGCGCGCAGGAAGTCGCGCAGCCAGCCGATGGAATCCGCGTCCAGGTGGTTGGTCGGCTCGTCGAGGAGCAGCGTGGTCGACGAACCCGACATCCCCGCGCCGCCCTCGGACGCGGCGAACAGGATGCGGGCCAGTTCCACCCGGCGGCGCTGTCCGCCGGACAGGGTGCGCAGCTGCTGCGTCAGCACCCGTTCCGGCAGGCCGAGACTCGCGCAGATGCGGCTGGCTTCGCTTTCCGCGCCGTAGCCGCCCAGCGCGACGAAACGCTCCTCGAGCTGGCCGTAGCGGCGGATCGCGCGGTCGCGGGCGTCGTCGTCGGCGACCTCGGCCATCAGCGCCTGCTGCTTTTCCAGGTCGGTCAGCAACACGTCGAGCCCGCGGGCCGACAGGACCCGGTCGCGGGCCAGCACGTCGAGGTCACCCTCTTTGGGATCCTGTGGCAGATAACCGATTTCACCGACCCGGTTGATCGCGCCGGCATAGGGTTCGGTCTCCCCCGCCAGGATGCGCAGGGTGGTGGTCTTGCCGGCGCCGTTGCGGCCCACCAGCCCGATGCGGTCGCCGGGCTGCACGCGCAGGTCGGGACCGTCCGGTGAGAGCAGGATGCGCGCACCAGCGCGGACCTCGAGGTCCGTGGCCGTGATCACGATCGCTCTCCTTGTGGAAAAGACGCCTATTTGTCGTCGGTGAACACCGCTGGTCGTCGTTCTGCGCGCGCGGCAACCGCTTCTTCGAAGTTGGCGGTGAGCAGGCGGACGAATAGCTGTCCCAAGCCTTCGGCTTGCATGTGCCCTTCCAGGCTACCGGCGTCCAGTCCACTCCACAGCGTGCGCTTGGTCAACTCGATTCCCGGGCGGGAGAAGGCTGCTATCCGCGCGGCGATGGCGTAGCAGGTGTCCAGCAGCTGCTCGTCGGGCACCTGGTTGGACACCAGCCCGATGCGCTCGGCCTCCTCGGCGGTGATGTCGCGGCCGGTCAGCATGATCTCGAACGCGCGCGACGAGCCAATGGCCCGCGGCAGCAGGTAGGACAGGCCCAGCTCACTGGCGGTCAGGCCGTTGTTGATGCCGGCGGCGCGGAAATAGGCGCTGGTCGAGGCCACCCGGATGTCGGCGGCCAGCGCCAGGCACAGCCCACCGCCGATGGCGGGGCCGTTGACCGCGGCGATCACCGGCTGGTGCAGCCGGCGCAGCGCCAGGATGACCTCGTCGAGGATCTCCATGGAGCGCAGCGCATAGGTGGGGCGGGTCAGGCCCTCGACGTGGGGCACCGAGCCCGCGGACTTGTGATCGGCGCCGGAGGAAAAGCCCCGACCGGCGCCGGTCAGCACGACCACGCGCACCGAATTGTCGTAGGTGACCTTTTCCAGGGCCTCCTTGAGCGGCACCATGACGTCGAAAGCCATCGAGTTCATCCGCTCGGGCCGGTTCAGGGTTATCAGCGCGACGCCGGGCCGCGGGTGGTCTACCAGTACCAAACTCACCCATGCAACCTAGCGCGTGGCCGACCGTGCTTCTGCGCGCAGCGCGGCGGGGCTATTCGCCCTGCCCGGCCTCAGCGGCGTCGACGTCGAACGCGCGGACCTGCGCGACCAGGTCCTCCAGGGCGGCCGGCGGCAGCGCGCCGGGCTGGTTGAACAGCAGTTTGCCCTTCTTGAAGGCCATCAGCGTGGGGATGGAGCGGATCTGGGCGGCCGCCGCCAGCTGTTGTTCGGCCTCGGTGTCGACCTTGGCGTGCACGATGTCGGGGTGCTTCTCCGAGGACGCCTGGAAAGTGGGACCGAACTGGCGGCACGGACCACACCAGGACGCCCAGAAGTCGACGAGCACGATGTCGTTGCCCTCGATGGTTTCGTTGAACTTCTCAGCGGTGAGATCAAGTGTTGTCACATTTGCCGTAACGCCCGGGGCCGACGCGATGTTCCCGGCGCGCGGCAGCGTGCCGCCTGCGGACCGCCGCTGGTTACGGTTGCGTACGTTTTCCCGCGTCCGACAGACTGTGCCTGACGATCCGCCGCCTCGAGGACCAGTGAGGGAATCGCGTTGGGCCACTACATCGCTAACGTCCGCGATATCGAATTCAACCTGTTCGAAGTTCTCGATGTCGGCGCCGTCCTGGGCACCGGCGGCTACAGCGATCTCGACGAGGACACGGTCAAAACGATCTTGGCCGAAGCCGCCCGCCTCGCCGAAGGCCCGGTGGCCGAATCCTTCGCGTTCGCCGACCGCAATCCGCCCGTGTTCGACCCGGCCGAGCACAAAATCACCGTGTCCGACGAGTTGGTCAAGACGGTGGCCGCGCTCAAGGAGGCCGGCTGGTGGCGGCTGGGCATGGCCGAGGAGATCGGCGGCATGCCCGCCCCACCACCGCTGGCGTGGGCGGTCAACGAAATGCTGATCTGCGCCAACCCTTCGGCGAATTTCTTTTGCCTGGGCCCGTTCATGTCTCAGGCGTTGTACCTGGAGGGCAACGAGCAGCAGCGGCGATGGGCCGCCGAAGGCGTGGAGCGGGGCTGGGCGGCCACCATGGTGCTCACCGAACCCGACGCGGGCTCCGACGTCGGCGCCGGGCGCGCCAAGGCCATCGAACAACCCGACGGCACTTGGCACATCGAGGGCGTCAAGCGGTTCATCTCCGGCGGCGACGTGGGTGACACCGCCGAGAACATCTTCCATCTGGTGCTGGCCCGCCCCGAGGGCGCCGGCCCGGGCACCAAGGGGCTCAGCCTGTTCTACGTGCCCAACTTCCTGTTCGACCCGGACACCTTCGAGCTCGGCCCGCGCAACGGCGTGTACGTCACCGGGGTGGAACACAAAATGGGCCTCAAATCCTCCCCCACGTGCGAATTGACCTTCGGCGCAACGGATGTGCCCGCGGTCGGGTATCTGGTCGGCGACGTGCACCGGGGTATCGCGCAGATGTTCACCGTGATCGAGCAGGCGCGCATGACGATCGGCGTCAAAGCCGCCGGCACGCTGTCCACGGGTTACCTGAACGCGCTGGCCTTCGCCAAGGAGCGGGTGCAGGGTGCGGACATGACGCAGATGTCGGACAAGACCGCGCCGCGGGTCACCATCATTCACCATCCCGACGTGCGTCGCAGCCTGATGACGCAGAAGGCGTACGCGGAGGGCCTGCGCGCGCTCTACATGTATGCCGCCGCCCATCAGGATGACGCTGTGGCGCAACGTGTTTCGGGTGCCGATCACGAAATGGCGCACCGGATCGACGATCTGCTGCTGCCGATCGTCAAAGGCGTGAGCTCGGAACGGGCGTACGAGGTGCTGACCGAATCGCTGCAGACGCTCGGCGGTTCGGGCTTCCTGCAGGACTATCCGCTCGAGCAGTACATCCGCGATTCCAAGATCGATTCGCTGTACGAGGGCACCACCGCCATCCAGGCGCTCGACTTCTTCTTCCGCAAGATCGTGCGCGACCGGGGCCAGGCGCTGCAGTTCCTGACGGGACAGATCACGGCGACCATCGACAACGTCGACGAGGCGCTCAAGCCGGTCGCGCAGCTGGTGCAGACCGCGTACGACGACGTGACCGCGATGACCGGCGCGCTGACGGGCTACCTGATGTC
>NZ_LZMG01000357.1:0-696 GCF_001673615.1 Mycobacterium sp. 1245499.0 | reverse complement strand
CCGAGGCGCCGGCCGCCCCCGCGCTCGAGGAGATCGCGCCCACCGAGGGCCGGCTGGAGCGGCTGCGCGGCCGGCTGGCCCGGTCGCAGAACGCGCTGGGGCGCAGCGTGCTGGGCCTGATCGGCGGCGGCGACCTGGACGAGGACGCCTGGCAGGACGTCGAGGACACGCTGCTGATCGCCGACCTGGGCCCGGTGGTCGCCGAATCCGTGATCTCCCAGCTGCGCACCCGGCTGGCCAGCAGCGACGTGCGCACCGAGGCCGACGCCAAGGCCGTGCTGCGTGACGTGCTGATCAATGAGCTGCAGCCCGGCATGGACCGGTCGATCAGGGCGCTGCCGCACGCCGACCATCCCTCGGTGTTGCTGATCGTCGGCGTCAACGGCACCGGGAAAACCACCACCGTCGGCAAGTTGGCCCGGGTCCTGGTCGCCGACGGGCGACGGGTCGTGCTGGGCGCCGCCGACACCTTCCGCGCCGCGGCGGCCGATCAGCTGCAGACCTGGGCGTCGCGGGTCGGGGCGGAGGTGGTCCGCGGGGCCGAGGGCGCCGACCCGGCCTCGGTGGCCTTCGACGCCGTCGACAAGGGCATCGCCGCAGGCGCGGACGTGGTGCTCATCGACACGGCGGGACGGCTGCACACCAAGGTCGGGCTGATGGACGAGCTGGACAAAGTTAAGCGGGTCGTAACACGGC
>NZ_LZMG01000356.1:0-655 GCF_001673615.1 Mycobacterium sp. 1245499.0 | reverse complement strand
CAGCGAGCCGGCCCGGACCACGAAGTAGCGGCCCGGTTCTTCCGGCCACCGTTGAGCCTCGTTCAGTTCGGTGAACCGGTGCAGTTCGGCGGGCCGCGGTCCGGAGAACAGGCGGTCCCACGCGTCGGAGCCGATCGAGGCGATCGCCGACAACCGCTTCTGCGGTTCGCGGAAGCCGATCGCGCGCACCAGTCCCGGAATCTCGGGCAGCGCGTCGTGCACCGTCGCCTCTCCGCCGTCGTCGATGGTGACCACCAGGAAGATCGCCGCGGGCGTCAACGGCGCGAGGATCGGTTGCGGCTGGACGGGGGGCACTCTGAGGACCCTAGCGTGGCGACGGTGAGCGCCGAAAGCGGAGCGAGCAAGGAGCGCGCAATCGGACCTCGCGTGGCGACGGTGAGCGCCGAAAGCGGAGCGAGCAAGGAGCGCGCAATCGGACCTCGCGTGAAGTCCGTGACCGCGGACAGCCATGATGATCAACATGTCGGCCAGCGCCGCAGGCCTCTGCGATTTCATCGACGCTTCCCCCTCGCCATTTCATGCCTGCGCCACGGTCGGCGCGCGGCTGACCGCCGCCGGGTTCACCGAACTGAACGAGGCTCAACGGTGGCCGGAAGAACCGGGCCGCTACTTCGTGGTCCGGGCCGGCTCGCTG
>NZ_LZMG01000355.1:0-2515 GCF_001673615.1 Mycobacterium sp. 1245499.0 | reverse complement strand
ACCGCGGCGGCGGAGGCCATGACGCTGATGCACCGGGCGGCTCGTGGCAAGGCCAACCGCCTGGTGATGGACGCCGACCTGTTCACCCAGACCGCGGCCATCGTGGCCACCCGGGCCAAGCCGCTGGGCATCGAGATCGTCACCGCCGACCTGCGTGACGGCCTGCCCGACGGGGACTTCTTCGGCGTCATCGCCCAGCTGCCGGGGGCCAGCGGCCGGGTCACCGACTGGTCGGCCCTGGTCGAGCAGGCCCACGAGCGCGGCGCATTGGTCGCCATCGGCGCCGACCTGCTCGCCATGACGCTGGTCACGCCGCCCGGTGAGATCGGCGCCGACGTCGCCTTCGGCAGCACCCAAAGATTCGGCGTGCCAATGGGATTCGGGGGACCACACGCCGGCTACCTGGCGGTGCACGCCAACCACGCGCGTCAGCTGCCGGGCCGGCTGGTCGGGGTGTCGCTGGACGCCGACGGTTCGCCCGCCTACCGGCTGGCGCTGCAGACGCGCGAACAGCACATCCGCCGCGACAAGGCGACCAGCAACATCTGTACCGCGCAGGTGCTGCTGGCGGTGATGGCCGCGATGTACGCCAGCTACCACGGCGCCGAGGGGCTGACGGCGATCGCGCGCCGCGTCCACGGCCACGCCGGGGCTATCGCCGCCGCGCTCGGCGATGCGCTGGTGCACGACAAGTACTTCGACACCGTGCTGGCCAGAGTGCCCGGGCGCGCCGCCGAGGTGATCGCCGCGGCCAAGGCCAAGGGCATCAACCTGTGGCGGGTCGACGACGACCACGTGTCGGTGGCCTGCGACGAGGCCACCACCGACGAGCACGTCGCCGCCGTGCTCGACGCCTTCGGGGTGCGACCTACCGGGCAGGCGGGTGCCGACGCCGGCATCGTCACCCGCACGTCGGAGTTCCTCACCCACCCCGCCTTCACCCAGTACCGCACCGAGACCGCGATGATGCGCTACCTGCGCGCGCTGGCCGACAAGGATATCGCGTTGGACCGCAGCATGATTCCGCTCGGGTCGTGCACCATGAAGCTGAACGCCGCCGCGGAGATGGAGCCCATCACCTGGCCGGAATTCGCCCGCCAGCATCCCTTCGCGCCGGCGTCCGACACCCCCGGGCTGCGGCGCCTGATCGCCGACTTGGAGACCTGGCTGGTGCAGATCACCGGCTACGACGCCGTCTCGCTGCAGCCCAACGCCGGGTCGCAGGGCGAGTACGCCGGGCTGCTGGCCATTCACGATTACCACGCCAGCCGCGGGGAACCGCACCGCGACATCTGCCTCATCCCGTCCAGCGCACACGGCACCAACGCGGCCTCGGCGGCCCTGGCCGGGATGCGGGTCGTGGTGGTGGCCTGCCACACCAACGGCGACGTGGATCTCGAGGACCTGCGCGCCAAGGTCGGCGAGCACCGCGACCGGCTGTCCACGCTGATGATCACCTATCCGTCCACGCACGGCGTCTACGAGCACGACATCGCCGAGATCTGCGCCGCGGTGCACGACGCCGGCGGCCAGGTGTACGTCGACGGCGCCAACCTCAACGCGCTGGTCGGGTTGGCCCGGCCGGGCAAGTTCGGCGGCGACGTCAGCCACCTGAACCTGCACAAGACGTTCTGCATCCCGCACGGCGGCGGGGGGCCCGGCGTGGGGCCGGTGGCGGTGCGCGCGCACCTGGCGCCGTTCCTGCCCGGGCATCCGTACGCCCCCGAACTACCCCAGGGCCACCCGGTGTCCGCGGCGCCCTACGGGTCGGCCTCGATCCTGCCGATCAGCTGGGCCTACATCAGGATGATGGGCGCCGAGGGGCTGCGCGCGGCCTCGCTGACCGCGATCACGTCGGCCAACTACATCGCCCGGCGACTCGACGAGTACTTCCCGGTGCTCTACACCGGCGAGAACGGCATGGTCGCCCACGAGTGCATCCTGGACCTGCGGGGCATCACCAAATCCACCGGAGTCACCGTCGACGACGTGGCAAAGCGCTTGGCGGACTACGGGTTTCACGCACCGACCATGAGCTTCCCGGTGGCCGGCACGCTGATGGTGGAGCCCACCGAGAGCGAGAGCCTGACCGAGGTCGACGCGTTCTGTGACGCGATGATCGCCATCCGCGCCGAGATCGACCGGGTGGGCGCGGGGGAGTGGCCTGCTGAAGACAACCCGCTGCGCGGTGCACCCCACACGGCCGAGTGCCTGGTGGTCAGCGACTGGGACCACCCGTACACCCGGGAGCAGGCTGCCTACCCGCTGGGCAAGGAGTTCCGGCCGAAGGTCTGGCCGCCGGTGCGTCGCATCGACGGCGCCTACGGCGACCGCAATCTGGTCTGCTCGTGCCCGCCGGTGGAGGCATTCGCCTGACGGTCCGGCCGGCCCTCAGCCGGGCGTCGTCGCCGGGGCCGGCACCACCAACGGCACCAGATACCGGCGGGCGAAATCGCGGGCCTGGCTCAGGTTGTAAATCGGGATGGCCGATTGCGGCGTCTTGATCAGCGAAATG
>NZ_LZMG01000354.1:0-42998 GCF_001673615.1 Mycobacterium sp. 1245499.0 | reverse complement strand
GCTACCGATTAGCGAACGGCGAAATTACCCGAGACTTCGGTCGAAACAGGGAGCAGACGGAGGCGTTGCTCGCCGAAGTTCTCAA
Source organism: Mycobacterium sp. 1245499.0 (assembly GCF_001673615.1). Taxonomy (NCBI): domain Bacteria; kingdom Bacillati; phylum Actinomycetota; class Actinomycetes; order Mycobacteriales; family Mycobacteriaceae; genus Mycobacterium; species Mycobacterium sp. 1245499.0. Next base: position 42,913 of record NZ_LZMG01000354.1, on the reverse strand, counting down.
AAGTGTAAAGCTCACCTAGTGGAGTGTCCCCACTGACCGCGTTGTGACCAGCGGCGTCAATGCGATTATGGTTCGGCGAGCAACGCCTCCGTCTGCTCCCTGTTTCGACCGAAGTCTCGGGTAATTTCGCCGTTCGCTAATCGGTCGACGACCGCGCCAACATCAAGGAGTCCCCTTAAATATTTCTTGTCATCCCAAAGAAATTTGTTGAACGAGGCAAGTGCTCGTTCAGCTTTTGCTTCCGTCCTTTCGATCTTGTCTGCCTGCTGCGATCCAGTGAATGCAGTACGAACGCCAGCAAGCAGGTGGTATCGCGCCGGCTTGAACCTCCGATCGATTTGTTCATTGCGGAAGAACTGGTCGAGTTTGCAATACGCATACGCAGCCGAGTAAAAGTACGCTGGGTGGTTCGCGCCGATAAATACTTCAGTTTTGGCGCGGTCACGAAGGTCGCCGTAATATCGAGCGGCCGTGTGGGGTACCTTTTGATACATGGACGCAAATGACTGCAGAAGGTTTCGAAGCGTTATAACTCGCCAAGCCCCGCGAACTTGCTGTGATCCTGCCCATTGCTTGGACCTACGCTCATAGTAGATACGGTGACCCTCATCCGCTCTGTAGGCATTGAAGTACTGCTCGATCGCCTTCTGTTCGTCAAGTAATGCGAGAAGGTTTTCTTTACTGACCTGCGTTTGTTGATTTGTGGCAGTAGTGATGGACTTCGCCACCTCATCGTCAGCTGTCACAATTAAGCGGAAAGGCACATGAACGCCCTTTAAAAACTCCCTCTCCGCGTACAGGACATGGCTCGTTTGGCAGCCATTCACTACCTGATAGTCCTCAAGCGTAAATCGGTCACCAGTCGTCTTGAGAGCCCTCGCGACAACCGTTACGCCATTGTTTAGGACACAGAAGCGCTTTCGATCGCTGGACCTTAAAGTCCTCCGAATATCGGCGTTTACATCGACGTCGCCTTGGAAATCGCGTACGTTGTCATAGAATAATGCTTTGCGAATCTCGCCTTCCTCGTCAGTGATTAATTCGAGCAATTGATCTGCAGGGAGGATTCCCAGAAAGGCTTGCTCAACCTGCGGCATTTCAGGGAGCGTCGTCTTACTTTCGAAGAGGATTGTCGTTTGTAGCCCTCGATCAATTGCCCTCCAGTTCGTTTGTACCTCTGGCGCACCCCAGGTGTGGAAATCGGCACGCGATATGAGGTTAGAGTCGAGTAGGAAGTTCTTGGTTTGAGCAATCTTTTTCAACAGAGGGTCTGGAGACTCCCACTTGCCCGTGGTGACGTAATAAAGTCGGACTATTGGGTTCTCGACGAAACGATCCGAGTGTTCCCACAACATGTTGACCATTTCAGAAAATTCCGGTAGCACATCGGAATGATCACTCGTAACAAGTGAAGCAGCGGTATCCGCGAAAACGCTGAAGTCGCCGAGTTCGAATTTCGCAGATGTTTTGGCCTGAATGAAAACTAAGTCTGCTCGGATGGAGTCGGTTTCCGATAGAACGTCCTCAAGCTCTGCGTAATCTTCTACCAAGCTACCGTTCACCGAGAGTGCGACCGCGTCAACGCCTTGCACGCCATCGCCCACGCAGAAGTCATCGGCCGAGAAACTGCCCCCATATATCTTGGACAATGCAATATGCGCAACGAAGCGCTCGAATTGCTGACTCTCGCTAAGCCTCCCGAGTCCTGCACCGTCCACGTAGGTCTTCAGAAGGCCCTTCGTAACTCGATCCACGCAAACCTTCCCTAAAGCCAGATCGCAATGAGACTAACCCCTCAAAGCAACCTAAACCACGGCTGCGATGGACGGCATCACGCCGCACCCCTGCAAAAGGCGGCTATCGCCCGGAAGTTGCCCAACCACTGTACAAACATAGGCTGACCTGGTGCCCCCGGCAGGATTCGAACCTGCGGCCTTCTGCTCCGGAGGCAGACGCTCTATCCCCTGAGCTACGGGGGCGCACGTACCTGTTGCGCCATGGGGCTTTCGAACAAGCACGGACAGACTAACGCATCCAAGCGGCCGCCCCGTCACCGCAATGGATTCGGGGTGGGGGCGCACCAGCCAATAGGATGGACGCTCGTGACCCCCGCTGACCTGGCTGAGCTGCTCAAGACCACCGCCGCCGCGGTGTTGGCCGAGCGCGGGCTCGATGCTGCCGCGCTGCCGCCGACGGTCACCGTGGAACGTCCCCGCAATCCCGAGCACGGCGATTACGCCAGCAACCTGGCGCTGCAGCTGGGCAAGAAGGTCGGTGCCAACCCCCGCGACCTGGCCGGATGGCTCGCCGAGGCGCTGGCCTCCGCCGACGGCGTCGCCTCGGCCGAGGTGGCCGGACCCGGCTTCATCAACCTGCGCCTCGAGGCGTCGGCGCAGGCCGTCGTCGTCACCAACGTCATCGACGCCGGCGACCGATACGGCCACTCCGACGCACTGGCCGGACGCAACATCAACCTGGAATTCGTCTCGGCCAACCCCACCGGGCCGATCCACATCGGCGGGACCCGCTGGGCCGCCGTCGGCGACGCGTTGGGGCGGCTGTTGTCCACACAGGGCGCCGCGGTGGTGCGCGAATACTATTTCAACGACCATGGCGCGCAGATCGACCGGTTCGCCAGCTCGCTGATCGCCGCGGCCAAGGGCGAGCCCACCCCCGAAGACGGGTACGCGGGCGCCTACATCAACGACATCGCCGCTCAGGTGCTGCAGAAGGCGCCCGACGCGCTGAGCCTGCCCGACGACGAGATGCGCGAGACCTTCCGCGAGATCGGCGTCGACCTGATGTTCACCCACATCAAGGAGTCGTTGCACGAGTTCGGCACCGACTTCGACGTCTACACCCACGAAGACTCGATGCATACCAAGGGCCTGGTCGACCAAGCCATCGGCAGGCTGCGCGAGACCGGCAACATCTACGAGAAGGACGGCGCAACCTGGTTGCGCACCAGCGCCTTTGGTGACGACAAGGACCGCGTCGTCATCAAGAGCGACGGCAAGCCCGCCTACATCGCCGGTGACATCGCCTACTACCTGGACAAGCGCCAGCGCGGCTTCGACCTGGCCATCTACATGCTGGGGGCCGACCACCACGGATACATCGCCCGGCTCAAGGCCGTGGCGGCGGCGTTCGGCGACGACCCGGCCGCCGTCGAGGTGCTCATCGGGCAGATGGTCAACCTGGTCCGTGACGGCCAGCCGGTCCGGATGAGCAAGCGGGCCGGAACGGTGATCACGCTGGACGACCTGGTGGAGGCGATCGGCGTCGATGCGGCGCGCTACAGCCTGATTCGCTCCTCGGTGGACACCCCGATCGACATCGACCTCGCGCTGTGGTCGTCGGCGTCGAATGAAAACCCGGTCTATTACGTGCAATACGCGCATGCCCGACTCTCGGCGCTGGCCCGCAACGCGGCCGAACTCGGCCTGATCCCCGGCGGCGCCGGTTTTGAAGGCCACCTCGAGTTGCTCAGCCACGACAAGGAGGGGACGCTGCTGCGCACCATCGGCGAGTTCCCGCGGGTGCTCGACACGGCGGCCACCTTGCGCGAACCCCACCGGGTGTGCCGGTACCTGGAAGACCTCGCCGGCGACTACCACCGGTTCTACGACTCCTGCCGGGTCTTGCCGCAGGGCGATGAGCAACCGAGCGACCTGCACACCGCACGCCTGGCGCTGTGCCAGGCGACCCGCCAGGTGATCGCCAACGGCCTGGCGATACTGGGCGTCACGGCTCCGGAGCGAATGTGAACGTTCACCCCGCCGGCCCTCGGCACGCCGAAGAGGCCCGCCACGCCGAAAGCCCGCTGCGGCCGCAATCCCCCGAGGAGTTGCTGCTGCTGGCGCCGAACGTGTGGCCGCGCAACACAGTTCGCAATGACGATGGAGTCGCCGCCATCGCGGGAGTCCCGGTGACCGACCTGGCCCAGGAGTACGGCACCCCGCTGTTCGTCGTCGACGAGGAAGACTTTCGGTCCCGCTGTCGCGAGATCGCGACCGCCTTCGGTGGCGGCACGAACGTGCACTATGCCGCCAAGGCGTTCCTGTGCAGCGAGATCGCGCGCTGGATCGACGAAGAAGGGCTGTCGCTCGACGTGTGCACCGGCGGTGAACTGGCCGTCGCGTTGCACGCCAACTTCCCACCGGAGCGGATCACCTTTCACGGCAACAACAAATCCGTCGCCGAACTGACGGCGGCGGTCAAAGCCGGTGTCGGGCATGTCGTTTTGGACTCGATGATCGAGATCGAACGCCTCGATGCCATCGCGGCCGAGGCGGGCATCGTCCAGGACGTCTTCGTGCGTCTCACGGTCGGCGTCGAGGCGCACACCCACGAGTTCATCTCCACCGCACACGAGGACCAGAAGTTCGGCCTGTCGTTGGCCAGCGGTGCGGCCCTGGACGCCGTGGGCAAGGTATTCGAGACCCAGCACCTGCGGCTGGTGGGTCTGCACAGTCACATCGGTTCGCAGATCTTCGACGTCGCCGGCTTCGAAATCGCCGCGCACCGGGTCATCGGCCTGTTGCACGACGCCGTGGAGCGGTTCGGTGTCGACAAGACGGCGCAGATCTCCGCCGTGGACCTCGGTGGCGGGCTTGGCATTTCCTACCTCGCCGCCGACGATCCGCCGCCGATGGGTGAGCTGGCCGCCAAGCTGAGCGCGATTGTGCGCAACGAGTCGGCGGCCGTCGGACTGCCGACCCCGCGGCTGGTGGTCGAGCCCGGGCGCGCGATCGCTGGGCCGGGCACCATCACGCTCTACGAGGTGGGCACCGTCAAGGACGTCGACGTCAGCGCCACCGCACACCGGCGCTACGTCAGCGTCGACGGCGGTATGAGCGACAACATCCGCACCGCCCTGTATGACGCGCAGTACGACGCCCGGCTGGTCTCGCGGCTCAGCGATGCGCCAGCGGAGTTGGCTCGTGTCGTCGGAAAGCATTGCGAGAGCGGCGATATCGTGGTGCGCGACACCTGGGTTCCCGGCGATCTGCGGCCCGGCGACCTGCTCGGGGTGGCCGCTACCGGCGCCTACTGCTATTCATTGTCGAGCCGTTACAACATGATCTGCCGCCCCGCCGTCGTCGCGGTGCGCGACGGCCGCGCGCGTCTGATCTTGCGGCGCGAGACGGTCGACGATCTCCTAAGTCTGGAAGTGAGGTGAAACTGTGCCCCGTGACGAAAAGCCGGTCGGTGTAGCGGTACTCGGGTTGGGCAACGTCGGCAGCGAAGTTGTCCGAATCATCGAGGACAGCGCCGATGACCTCGCCGCCCGTGTCGGCGCACCCCTGGTGTTGCGCGGCATCGGAGTGCGCCGCGTCGCCGATGACCGCGGTGTCCCGGTCGAACTGCTCACCGACGACATCGAAGAGCTCGCCGCGCGCGACGACGTCGACATCGTCGTGGAACTGATGGGGCCGGTGGAACCGGCCCGCAAGGCCATCCTGTGCGCCCTCGAGCACGGTAAGTCGGTCGTCACCGCGAACAAGGCGCTGCTGGCCACCTCCACCGGCGAGCTGGCGCAGGCCGCCGAAAGCGCGCACGTGGACCTGTATTTCGAGGCGGCCGTCGCGGGCGCCATTCCGGTCATCCGCCCGCTCACACAGTCGCTGGCCGGCGACACGGTGCTGCGGGTGGCCGGCATCGTCAACGGCACCACTAACTACATCTTGTCCGCGATGGACAGCACCGGCGCCGACTACGACGCGGCGCTGGCCGAAGCCAGCGCGCTGGGCTACGCCGAGGCCGACCCCACCGCCGACGTCGAGGGCTACGACGCGGCGGCCAAGGCCGCGATCCTGGCGTCCATCGCCTTCCACACCCGGGTGACCGCCGACGACGTCCACCGCGAGGGCATCACCAAGGTCACCCCGGCCGACTTCGAGTCGGCCCGGGCCCTCGGTTGCACCATCAAGCTGCTGTCCATCTGCGAGCGCATCACGACCGACGATGGCCAAGAACGGGTTTCGGCGCGCGTCTATCCGGCGCTGGTGCCGCTGTCACACCCGCTGGCCACGGTCAACGGCGCGTTCAACGCGGTGGTGGTCGAGGCGAAGGCCTCCGGCCGGCTGATGTTCTACGGTCAGGGCGCTGGCGGCGCGCCCACCGCGTCCGCGGTGGCCGGTGACATGGTGATGGCCGCGCGCAACCGGGTGCTGGGCAGCCGCGGGCCGAAGGAATCCAAGTACGCCCAACTGCCCATCGCACCAATGGGTTTCATCTCCACGCGCTACTACGTCAGCATGAACGTCGCCGACAAGCCCGGCGTGCTGTCCTCGGTCGCGGCCGAATTCGCCAAGCGCGAGGTGAGCATCGCCGAAGTTCGTCAGGAAGGCGTCGCGGACGAGGATGGACGACGGGTGGGCGCCCGCATCGTGGTGGTCACCCACAGCGCCACCGATGCCGCGCTGTCCGAAACCGTGGAGGCGCTGGCCGATTTGGATGTCGTGCAGGGCGTGACCAGCGTGCTGCGACTGGAAGGGACCACCCTATGAGCGCCCCGCGCACCGCCGTCCACAAACCGTGGCCGGGTCTCATCGAGGCCTACCGGGATCGGTTGCCCGTGGGCGACGACTGGACCCCGGTCACCCTGCTCGAGGGTGGCACCCCCCTGATCGCGGCGCGTCGGCTCTCGGAAAAGACCGGCTGCAGCGTGCATCTCAAGGTCGAAGGCCTCAATCCCACCGGCTCGTTCAAAGACCGGGGCATGACGATGGCGGTCACCGATGCGCTGGCGCGCGGTCAGCAGGCGGTGCTGTGCGCGTCCACCGGAAACACCTCGGCGTCGGCGGCGGCCTACGCGGCGCGCGCCGGCATCACCTGCGCGGTGCTGATACCGCAGGGCAAGATCGCGATGGGCAAGCTCGCGCAGGCGGTCATGCACGGCGCCAAGATCATTCAGATCGACGGCAACTTCGACGATTGTCTGGAGTTGGCCCGCAAGATGGCCGCCGACTTCCCGACCATCGCATTGGTCAACTCGGTCAACCCGGTGCGCATCGAGGGCCAGAAGACGGCGGCGTTCGAGATCGTCGACGCGCTGGGAACCGCGCCCGACGTGCACGCCCTGCCGGTCGGCAACGCGGGCAACATCACCGCGTACTGGAAGGGATACACCGAGTATCACCACGAAGGGCTGATCGAGAGGTTGCCGCGCATGCTGGGCACCCAGGCGGCCGGTGCGGCCCCGCTGGTGCATGGCGCGCCGGTAAAGAACCCGGAGACCATCGCGACCGCCATCCGTATCGGCGCGCCCGCGTCGTGGACGGCGGCCGTTGACGCGCAGCAGCAATCGAATGGCCGGTTCCTGGCCGCGACCGACGAGGAGATCCTGTCCGCCTATCACCTGGTGGCCGAGTCCGAAGGCGTGTTCGTCGAACCGGCCTCGGCGGCCAGCATCGCCGGACTGCTCAAGGCCGTCGACGACGGTTGGGTGGCCCGCGGGTCGACGGTCGTGTGCACGGTGACCGGCAACGGCCTCAAGGACCCCGACACCGCGCTGCGCGACATGCCGACCGTGACCCCGCTGCCGGTGGACCCGGGCTTGGTGGTCGAAAAGCTGGGGCTGGCCTGACAAATGTGCGCGCTCGCAACGAAGGGCTGTTGATGACCCCGATGCTGCCCGCGGGGCTGGTGGCCAGCGCGGTGGTGTCGGCGTCCAGCGCCAACCTCGGTCCCGGCTTCGACAGCATCGGCCTGGCGTTGAGCCTCTATGACGAAATCACCGTCGAGACAACCGATTCCGGCTTGGTGGTGTTGGTCGAGGGCGAGGGGGCGGGTCAGCTGCCGGTAGGTCCGGAGCACCTGGTGGTGCGTGCCGTGGAATGTGGGCTGCGGGCCGTCGGGGTCCGCGCACCGGGCCTTCTGGTGCGTTGCCGCAACGCCATCCCGCATTCGCGCGGCCTCGGCTCGTCCGCGGCCGCGGTGGTCGGCGGGCTGGCGGCCGCTAATGGCCTTGTCGCACAGGCGGATTCAAATCCCCTCAGCGAGACCCAGCTGATCCAGCTGTCCTCGGAGTTCGAGGGTCATCCCGACAACGCGGCGGCCGCCGTCCTGGGCGGTGCGGTCGTGTCGTGGGTGGACCGCGGTGGTGATCGCCCCGCGTACGCGGCGGTGCCGCTACGACTGCACCCCGATATCCACCTGTACTCGGCGATTCCCGAGGAACGCTCGCTCACCGCGGAGACCCGCGTGCTGCTGCCCGCGCAGGTCAGCCACGAGGACGCCCGCTTCAACGTCAGTCGCGCGGCGTTGCTGGTGGTGGCGCTGACCGAGCGCCCCGACCTGCTCATGGCGGCGACCGAGGACGTGTTGCACCAGCCGCAGCGCGCACCGGCCATGCCCGCCTCGGCGGAATATTTGCGGCTGCTGCGGCGTCATAACGTTGCGACGACGCTCTCCGGGGCCGGACCATCGCTGATTGCGCTGACCACGGCGTCGGAGCTCCCCTCCGAAGTGGTGGAGTACGGGGCGACACACGGATTTGCCATCACCAAAATGACGGCTGGCGAACCTGTTCGCTGGAGCCCGGGGGTCACCGTCGTCGGTTGATCCACAGCGTGGCCGGAGGGTTTGCTTGCTTCCGACAGGGATGGGGGCTATCCTCGGAGCCGTCCAGCAATCGCAGCATCTGCATCTGCATCCATACTGCCTTGCCGCTAGGACAACACCAATTCTTCTTGTGGACGAGGTTCGCCGTTTACTCCGCCGATCCAGGCGATCACCGTTGCAGAGTCGATGATTGGGCGCACTCGGCAATTGCCTGAATGCAACGAACCCCCCGTATGACCTGATCAGCGGGGGAAGAAAGGAAATCCGTGACTGATACGGACCTGTTCACGGCTGGCGAAAACACTGACGCCAATCAACTGTCGAATGCCGTGACTGACACTCCAGACGCGAAACCCGCCGTCTCGGGAGGTGCACTGTCCACGATGGTGCTGCCCGAGCTGCGCGCGCTGGCCAATCAAGTTGGCGTCAAAGGGACGTCGGGCATGCGTAAGAACGAACTGATCGCCGCGATCAAAGAAGTCCGGGGACAGGCCAATGGCGTTCCGGCCAATGGCACTAAGACCGCTGAGGACAGCGGCAAGTCGGACATCAACGACAACGCCAAGAACGGCACCGAAAGCGCAGAAGCGCCGGCCGCCAAGGGCGACCAGAACGGCGCCAGCACCGAGACGCCCCGCCGCGAACGACGCGGCGCCTCCCGCGAGGCCGGTTCGGCCGGCCGCGGCAACGACGAGGCCGACCGCGAGGGCTCGGGCGGCCGTGAGGGCGCAGCCACCGGTGAGGCCGAGCGGCGCCAGAAGCCCAAAAACGACAACCAGAACGACGACCGCGGCCAGGACGGCGGCGGCAACGACCAGGATCAGAATTCGGGCGGCCAGCAGGGCCGCGGCGGTTCCAACCAACAGGACGACGACGGCGAGGGCCGTCAGGGCCGGCGGGGACGCCGCTTCCGCGACCGCCGCCGCCGGGGCGAGCGATCCGGCGAGGGTGGCGACACCGAACTGCGCGAGGACGACATCGTCCAGCCGGTAGCCGGCATCCTTGACGTTCTCGACAATTACGCCTTCGTGCGCACCTCCGGCTACCTGGCCGGCCCGCACGACGTCTACGTGTCGATGAACATGGTGCGCAAGAACGGCCTCCGTCGCGGTGACGCCGTCACCGGCGCGGTCCGCGTGCCCAAGGAAGGCGAACAGCCCAACCAGCGGCAGAAGTTCAACCCGTTGGTGCGCCTGGACAGCGTCAACGGCGGCTCGGTCGAGGACGCCAAGAAGCGTCCCGACTTCTCCAAGCTGACGCCGTTGTACCCCAACCAGCGCCTGCGTCTGGAGACCACCAGCGACCGGCTGACCACCCGGGTCATCGACCTGATCATGCCGATCGGCAAGGGCCAGCGCGCGCTGATCGTGTCGCCGCCCAAGGCCGGTAAGACCACGATCCTGCAGGACATCGCGAACGCGATCACCAAGAACAACCCGGAATGCCACCTCATGGTCGTGCTCGTCGACGAGCGTCCCGAGGAGGTCACCGACATGACCCGCTCGGTCAAGGGTGAGGTCATCGCATCGACCTTCGACCGGCCGCCGTCCGACCACACCTCGGTCGCCGAGCTGGCGATCGAGCGGGCAAAGCGGCTGGTCGAGCAGGGCAAGGACGTCGTCGTGCTGCTGGACTCGATCACCCGCCTCGGGCGCGCGTACAACAACGCGTCGCCGGCGTCGGGCCGGATCCTGTCCGGTGGTGTCGACTCCACCGCGTTGTACCCGCCCAAGCGGTTCCTGGGTGCGGCCCGCAACATCGAGGAAGGCGGATCGCTGACCATCATCGCCACCGCGATGGTCGAGACGGGCTCCACCGGTGACACGGTCATCTTCGAGGAGTTCAAGGGCACCGGTAACGCCGAGCTGAAGCTGGACCGCAAGATCTCCGAGCGGCGGGTCTTCCCCGCGGTCGACGTCAACCCGTCCGGTACGCGCAAGGACGAGCTGCTGCTCTCGCCGGACGAGTTCGGCATCGTGCACAAGCTGCGCCGCGTGCTGTCGGGGCTGGACTCACACCAGGCCATCGACCTGCTGATGTCGCAGCTGCGCAAGACGAAGAACAACTACGAGTTCCTGGTCCAGGTGTCCAAGACAACCCCCGGGATGGACAACGACTAACCCGGTCCGCCGGCGGCCGTGACACGTAAACCACGCACCCGACACGCCGCGTGCGATCGTCGTGGTCTATGTCTCGCGCCGGCCACCCACGGGCCGGGAATGCCAGGGGGCGTCCCCGTGTTTTGGGAGGACAGGGGTTGACCTGGCATAATCACGCTCGACACGATCGAAGAGGAATCATGAAAGCTGACATTCACCCCGCCTACGCGGAGACCACGGTGCTCTGCGGTTGTGGCAACACCTTCCAGACGCGCAGCACCAAGGACGGCGGCCGCATCGTCGTCGAGGTCTGCTCGCAGTGCCACCCCTTCTACACCGGCAAGCAGAAGATCCTGGACAGCGGTGGCCGGGTGGCCCGCTTCGAGAAGCGCTACGGCAAGCGCAACGCCGGAGCTGCTGCCGACAAATAGCTCGGATACCGACGCCCGAACTGTGCGACTCCTCGCACGGGCCGGGCGTCGGTTTGCGTTTGCGGCAACGACGGGCGAAACGGGGCAGGAGGTAAGGCAGTGACCAAACCGGTACAGACCATAGACGTGCTGCTGGCCGAGCACGCCGACCTCGAACGCCGGCTGGCCGACCCCGAATTGCACAGCAATCCCGACGAGGCGCGCAAGGCCGGACGCCGGTTCGCCCGGCTGGCCCCAATCGTGGGCACCTACCGCAAGTTGGCGGCCGCCCGCGACGACTTGGAGACGGCGCGAGAGCTGGCCGCCGACGACGCCTCCTTCGCCGCCGAGGTCACGGATCTGGAAGCCCAGGTGGCCGAGCTGGACACCCAGCTCACCGACATGCTGGCCCCGCGCGACCCGCATGACGCCGACGACATCGTCCTCGAAGTGAAATCCGGTGAGGGCGGCGAAGAGTCGGCCTTGTTCGCCGCCGACTTGGCCCGGATGTACATCCGCTACGCCGAGCGGCACGGCTGGACCGTCACCGTGCTGGATGAGACCACCTCGGATCTGGGCGGCTACAAGGACGCGACGCTGGCCATCGCCAGCAAGGGCGATAGCGCCGACGGGGTCTGGTCCCGGATGAAATTCGAGGGTGGAGTGCACCGGGTGCAACGCGTCCCGGTGACCGAATCCCAAGGCCGCGTTCACACTTCGGCGGCTGGCGTGCTGGTGTATCCCGAACCCGAAGAAGTCGGCGAGGTGCAGATCGACGAGTCGGACCTGCGCATCGACGTCTACCGCTCGTCGGGCAAGGGCGGCCAGGGCGTCAACACCACTGACTCCGCGGTGCGCATCACGCACCTGCCCACCGGCATCGTCGTCACCTGCCAGAACGAGCGCTCGCAGCTGCAGAACAAGGCCCGCGCCCTGCAGGTTTTGGCCGCCCGTCTGCAGGCCCTGGCCGAAGAGCAGGCGCTCGCCGATGCCTCGGCGGACCGGGCCAGCCAGATCCGCACGGTGGACCGCAGCGAGCGCATCCGCACCTACAACTTCCCGGAGAACCGGATCGCGGATCACCGCATCAACTTCAAGTCGCACAATCTCGATCAGGTCCTCGACGGTGACCTGGACGCCCTGTTCGACGCCCTGGCCGCCGCCGACAAGCAGAGCCGGCTGCAACAGGCATGACGTCGCGCGACGATGCAGAGTGAAACGATGAGGAGAAGCGCGACAACCCACCTCAGCCTGCGGCGCACGATCGACGATGCTGCGGCCACCCTTGCCGAGGCGGGAATCGATTCTGCGCGTTGGGATGCCGAACAGCTGGCCGCGCACCTGGCGGGCACCGATCGCGGACGCCTATCCCTGCTCGACCCGCCGGACGCGGACTTCCTGGGGCGCTACCGCGATGTCGTGGCCGCGCGCTCGCGACGTGTTCCCCTGCAACATCTGCTGGGGACCGCGGCGTTCGGGCCCGTCCTCCTGCACGTCGGCCCCGGGGTTTTCATACCCCGCCCGGAGACCGAAGCGCTGCTGGAATGGGCTAGGGCACAACAACTTCCGCCGCGACCTGTCATCGTCGACCTGTGCACGGGGTCGGGCGCCCTGGCGGTGGCGCTGGCCCACCACTTGCCCGGGGCGCGAATCGTCGCCATCGACAACTCTGACGCCGCCCTCGAGTACGCCCGCCGCAACGCGCAAGGCACGGAGGTCGAGCTGATCTGCGCCGACGTCACAGAGCTGGCCGGCGAGCCGGGCCCGCTCGCCGATCTGGATGGCCGGGTCGACCTGGTGGTGGCCAACCCGCCCTACGTTCCCGATGGTGCTGTGCTGGATCCCGAAGTCGCGCAACATGATCCGCACCAGGCCGTCTTCGCCGGCCCGGACGGAATGGCGGTGATCGCGCCGCTGCTGAGCCTCGCCGGTCGCTGGCTGTGTCCGGGAGGACTCATCGGCGTCGAGCACGATGACACCACCGCGGCGCAGACCGTGGAATTGTTCGACCGCACAGGGGCATTCGACGACGTCCGGGCCCGCCGAGACCTGACCGGGCGGCCACGGTTCGTCACGGCCCGCAGGAGAGCGGAACGGGGGAGGGGCGGCGCCCATGACTGACGTCTTCGACTGTGCGGATCCCGATCAGCGCTCACTCGGAATCGCCGCCGCCGCGGCAGCGCTCAAGGGTGGCCGCCTGGTTGTCATGCCGACCGACACGGTCTATGGGATCGGCGCCGATGCGTTCAACAGCGCGGCGGTCTCCGCGCTGCTGTCGGCGAAGGGGCGCGGGCGCGACATGCCGGTGGGCGTGCTGGTCGGCTCCTGGCACACCATCGAGGGGCTCGTGTACACCATGCCGGACGGGGCCCGCGACCTGATCCGCGCCTTCTGGCCGGGCGCGTTGAGCCTGGTGGTCACCCAGGCGCCGTCGCTGCAGTGGGACCTCGGCGACGCGCGCGGCACCGTGATGCTGCGCATGCCGCTGCATCCCGTGGCCATCGAGCTGCTGCGCGAAGTCGGGCCCCTGGCGGTGTCCAGCGCCAACATCTCCGGCCGTCCGGCCGCCCTGGACGCCGGCGAGGCGCGCAGCCAGCTCGGCGATCTGGTCGACGTCTACCTGGAAGCGGGTCCGTCCGCCCAGGGGGCGGCATCCACGATCGTCGACCTGACCGGGGCCACGCCGCGGATTCTGCGGCCGGGCCCGGTGAGCGCGGAGCGGATCGCGGAAGTGCTCGCCCTCGATCCGGAAAGCCTCACCGCCCAGGGCTGACTGGAGCGGTTGTCGAGGTCCCAGGTTTGTCCAGTACGGTCTCGGTGATGTCCAGCGACGTGACCAACCTTGCCGGTGGTTTACTCGCGCTGGGCGACCGCGGCGCCGGTGTCCCGCTTCGCGAACTGGCGCTGGTCGGGCTGACCGCGGCGATCATCACCTACTTCGCCACCGGCCCGGTGCGGGTGCTGGCCACCCGGCTGGGCGCGGTCGCCTATCCGCGCGAGCGCGACGTCCACGTCACGCCGACCCCCCGGATGGGCGGGCTGGCGATGTTTCTCGGCGTCATCACGGCCGTCTTTCTGGCGTCCCAGCTTCCGGCGCTCACGCGTGGGTTCGTCTACTCCACCGGTATGCCCGCGGTCCTGGTGGCCGGCGCGGTCATCATGGGCATCGGCCTCATCGACGACCGTTGGGGCCTCGACGCGCTGACCAAGTTCGCCGGCCAGATCACCGCTGCCAGCGTGCTGGTCACCATGGGCGTGGCGTGGAGCGTCCTGTACATCCCTATTGGCGGCGTGGGCACCATCGTGCTCGATCAGGCCTCGTCGATCCTGCTGACCCTGGCGCTCACCGTGTCGGTCGTCAACGCGATGAACTTCGTCGACGGGCTCGACGGCCTGGCGGCCGGGCTGGGACTGATCACCGCGCTGGCCATCTGCATGTTCTCGGTCGGGCTGCTGCGCGATCACGGCGGGGACGTCTTGTTCTACCCGCCCGCGGTAATCTCGGTGGTGCTCGCCGGGGCATGCCTGGGCTTCCTGCCGCACAACTTCCACCGCGCCAAGATCTTCATGGGCGACTCCGGTTCGATGCTGATCGGCCTGATGCTGTCGGCCGCGTCCACGACGGCCGCCGGGCCCGTCTCGCAGAACGCCTACGGCGCGCGCGACGTGTTCGTCCTGCTGTCCCCGTTCTTGCTGGTCGCGGCCGTCATCTTCGTGCCGATGCTCGATTTGCTGCTGGCGATCGTGCGCCGCACACGCGCGGGCCGCAGCGCGTTCAGCCCCGACAAGATGCATCTGCACCATCGGTTGCTGCAGATCGGTCATTCGCACCGCCGGGTGGTGTTGCTGATCTATCTGTGGGTGGGGATCGTCGCGTTCGGCGCCGCCAGCACAATCTTTTTCCGTCCGCGTGATACCGCCGCGGTGATGCTTGGCGCCATCGTGGTGGCCGGCATCGCGACGGCGATCCCGCTGTTGCGCCGGGGCGACGACTACTACGACGAAGGGTAGTAGTGGGGTCCGGCATGTGGTACGGTGCTGGTAGAACCCCAAAAAGCCGCGCAGGCTACCGGCCCATCGGAGGTCAATCCGACCGGGCTGGTTCAAGACCGGCCTCGGGAGATACCCCTTGGGTGATTCAAGTGTGACGTGCGATACGCTCGGCGGACCACCGATCAGTCGGTCGGGGGGTTCCCGTTCCATCAACCTGGGATTGAGGTGCTGCAGTGACGACACCAGCGCAGGACGCGCCGTTGGTGTTTCCCTCTGTTGCTTTCCGTCCGGTTCGGCTCTTCGCGATCAGCATTGCCATCACTGCGGTGGCGGTGCTCGCCGCCGGGCTGTCCGGCCACCTGATGGTCGGCGTCTTCTTCGGCGTCGGACTTCTCCTGGGTTTGCTCAACGCAGTATTGGTGCGTCGCTCGGTTGAATCGATCACCGCCAAGGACCACCCGCTGAAAAGGTCAATGGCGGTCAACTCGGCGTCACGGCTGGCCATCATCACGGTCTTCGGGCTGATCATCGCCTACGTCTTTCGCCCCGCCGGCCTGGGCGTCATGTTCGGGTTGGCGCTTTTCCAGGTCCTGTTGGTTGCCTCGACAGCGCTCCCGGTGTGGAAGAAGCTGCGCGCGGGTGACTGGGCGGAGCCATCGGACGGCGCCGAAGGCGGCGTGATCGCAGGGTCGGACGGAACGGAAGATAAGGAACAGCAACGATGACTGGCACGACGTTCCTGGCCGAGTCGGCAATCGAGGTTGGCGAGCACAATAAGGCCACGTGGCTTGGCCTGACCGTCAACACCGACACGATTCTGTCGACCGCGATCGCCGCGGTGATCGTGCTCGGGCTGGCCTTCTTCTTGCGCGCGAAGATCACTTCCAAGGGCGTGCCGAGTGGCGTTCAGCTGTTCTGGGAGGCGATCACCGAACAGATGCGCGGACAGATCGAGAGCGCTATCGGCATGCGGATCGCCCCGTTCGTGCTGCCGTTGGCCGTCACGATCTTCGTGTTCATTCTGATCTCCAACTGGCTGTCGGTCCTCCCGCTGCAATACAAGGACAAATCCGGGCACGCGAGCGAGCTGCTGAAGTCGGCGGCGGCGGACATCAATTACGTTCTGGCGCTGGCCCTTTTCGTCTTCGTCTGCTATCACGTGGCGGGCATCTGGCGCCGCGGCATAATCGGGCATCCGCTGGCGGTGGTCAAGGGTCACGTGGCGTTCCTGGCGCCGATCAACCTCGTCGAAGAGCTCGCCAAGCCCATCTCGCTGTCGCTCCGACTTTTCGGCAACATCTTCGCCGGCGGCATTCTGGTCGCGCTGATCGCGATGTTCCCGCCGTACATCATGTGGGCGCCCAACGCGATCTGGAAGGCCTTCGACCTTTTCGTCGGGGCGATCCAGGCCTTCATCTTCTCGATCCTGACCATCCTGTACTTCAGTCAGTCGATGGAGATCGAGGACCACCATGACTGAGACGCCCATGAATTGTTTTGTCCCACGCACCATTACAGAGGCTCGGTAGACCGCTACCGGATAAGCCCCAAATAAAGGAGGAAAGAATGGCAGGCATGGACCCTCAAATCGCTGCCGCCGCTCTCATCGGCGGAGGCCTGATCATGGGTGGCGGTGCGATCGGCGCCGGCATCGGTGACGGCATCGCTGGTAACGCGCTGGTTTCGGGTATCGCCCGGCAACCCGAGGCGCAGGGCCGGCTGTTCACGCCGTTCTTCATCACGGTCGGTCTGGTCGAGGCGGCCTACTTCATCAACCTGGCGTTCATGGCGTTGTTCGTCTTCGCTACCCCGGTCAAGTAATTCGCTGCAATGCGTGACGCGAGTCTGAGCATTTTGGCATCCAGCCAGGTGGTGGCCGAGGGAGGCAACAACTTCCTCGTCCCCAACGGCACCTTCTTCTTCGTGCTGGCGATCTTCCTGATCGTGCTGGCCGTCATCGGCACATTCGTCGTGCCGCCGGTGATGAGGGTCTTGCACGAGCGCGAGGCCATGGTCGCCAAGACGGCTGCTGACAACAAGAAGGCGACCGAGCAATTCGAAGCGGCCAAGGCCGACTACGAAGAAGCCCTGAGCGAGGCGCGGGTTCAGGCCTCGTCGTTGCGCGACAATGCCCGCGCCGAAGGTCGTAAGGTGGTCGAAGACGCGCGCGCCCGTGCCGAACAACAGGTGATGTCGACGTTACAAATGGCATCCGAGCAATTGAAGCGGGAGAGGGACGCCGTGGAGCTGGATCTGCGTGCCAATGTGGCGTCGATGTCGGCGACGTTGGCAAGTCGCATCCTCGGCGTCGACGTCGCCCCCGCCGCCACGACCACATCCGCAACCAAGACATCCGGACGGTAAATACGTATGTCGACTTTCATCGGCCAGTTGGTGGGCTTTGCAGCCATCGTGTTTCTGGTGGTGCGCTATGTCGTGCCGCCGGTGCGTCGGCTGATGGCCGCGCGGCAAGACGCCGTGCGCCAACAGCTGAAAGACGCTGCGACGGCGAGCGATCGGCTGACCGAGTCGACCACGGCGCACACCAAGGCCGTGGAAGATGCGAAGACGGAGGGCGAACGGGTGGTCGAGGAGGCCCGGACCGACGCGGGCCGCATCGTCGAGCAGTTGCGGGCCCAGGCCGATGTCGAGTCCGATCGCATCAACGCACAGGGCAGCCGTCAGGTCGATCTCTTGCGGACCCAGTTGAGCCGGCAGCTCCGGTTGGAACTCGGCCACGAAGCGGTGCGCCAGGCGGGCGAGTTGGTCCGCAACTACGTCGCCGACTCCGAACAGCAGTCGGCCACCGTCGACCGGTTCCTCGATGAACTCGACGAGATGGCGCCCGTTGCGGCTGACGTCCAGTATCCGTTGATGACCAAGATGCGTTCGTCGAGTCGCATCGCGCTGGGCAACCTGTCGGACAAGTTCGGCACCCTAGCCAAAGACCTTGACAACAAAGGGCTTTCGACTGTCTCCGGTGAGCTGGTAGAAGTTGCTCAGATGCTGGACCGCGAGATCGTCGTCACGCGGTATCTCACCGTTCCCGCCGAGGATGGCGCCCCCAGGGTCCGGTTGATCGAAAGACTGGTCTCCGGCAAGGTCGGCGACGCGACGCTCGAGGTGCTGCGCGCGGCGGTCTCGGAGCGTTGGTCGGCCAACTCCGATCTGGTCGATGCCATCGAACACGTGTCTCGGCAGGCGCTGCTCGAAGTCGCCGAACGCGAGGACAAGGTCGACGAGGTCGAAGAACAGCTGTTCCGGTTCTCCCGCGCCCTCGACGCGGAGCCGCGGCTGGCGATCCTGCTGGGCGACTACTCCGTTCCGGTGGAAGGGCGAGTCGGCCTCCTGCGCAAGGTGCTTGAGAGCGCGAGCGGACGGGTCAATCCGATCACGATGGCACTGCTGACCCAGACTGTGGAGCTGCTGAGGGGCCAGAACGCCGACGAGGCCATCCAGTTCCTGGCGGAGGTTGCGGTGGCGCGCCGCGGCGAGATCGTGGCGCAAGTCAGCGCCGCAGCCGAACTCAGCGATGCGCAGCGCACCCGCCTCACCGACGTGCTCGGCCGCATCTACGACCACCCGGTGGCGGTGCAGCTCCAGATCGATGCCGAACTGCTGGGCGGGCTGCTCATCTCCGTGGCCGACGAAGTGATCGACGGAACGCTCGCTTCTCGACTTGCCGCGGCCCAGGCTCAATTGCCCGACTAACCACCATCGACCAATCACAATCCCACGCGAACCAAGATCAAGTAGGAAGACGAATAGCCATGGCCGAGTTGACCATCTCCGCTGAGGACATCCAGAGCGCCATCGAGGAGTACGTAGGCTCCTTCACGTCCGACACCGCCCGCGAGGAGGTCGGCTCGGTCATCGAGGCCGGGGACGGTATCGCGCACGTCGAGGGTTTGCCCTCCGTCATGACCCAAGAGTTGCTCGAGTTCCCCGGCGGGGTCCTTGGCGTCGCCCTGAACCTCGATGAACACGACATCGGCGCGGTGATCCTGGGTGACTTCGAGAAAATCGAAGAAGGCCAACAGGTTAAGCGCACCGGCGAGGTCCTGTCGGTGCCCGTCGGCGACGCGTTCCTAGGGCGCGTGGTCAATCCGCTCGGCCAGCCGATCGACGGCCAGGGCGACATCGATACCGACATTCGCCGCGCGCTGGAGATCCAGGCGCCGTCGGTGGTGCAGCGGCAGAGCGTGAGCGAGCCGCTGCAGACCGGGATCAAGGCCATCGACGCGATGACCCCGATCGGGCGCGGCCAGCGCCAGCTGATCATCGGTGACCGCAAGACCGGCAAGACCGCCGTCTGCGTGGATACCATCCTCAACCAGCGGGAGAACTGGGAGTCGGGCGACGAACGCAAGCAGGTGCGCTGCGTGTACGTGGCCATCGGCCAGAAGGGCACCACGATCGCCTCGGTCCGACGCGCGCTCGACGAGGGTGGCGCCATGGACTACACCACCATCGTGGCGGCGCCGGCATCCGACTCCGCCGGCTTCAAATGGCTTGCGCCGTACACGGGTTCGGCGATTGCCCAGCACTGGATGTACGAGGGCAAGCACGTGCTGATCGTCTTCGACGACCTGAGCAAGCAGGCCGAGGCCTACCGCGCCATTTCCCTGCTGCTCCGCCGTCCGCCGGGTCGCGAGGCGTACCCCGGCGACGTCTTCTACCTGCACTCCCGCCTGCTGGAGCGTTGCGCCAAGCTGTCCGACGACCTCGGTGGCGGCTCGCTGACCGGGTTGCCGGTTATCGAGACCAAGGCGAACGACATCTCGGCCTACATCCCCACCAATGTCATCTCGATCACCGACGGCCAGTGCTTCCTGGAATCCGACCTGTTCAACCAGGGCGTGCGGCCGGCCATCAACGTCGGTGTCTCGGTGTCCCGCGTGGGTGGTGCGGCGCAAATCAAGGCCATGAAGGAAGTCGCAGGCTCGTTGCGTCTAGACCTGTCGCAGTACCGGGAGCTGGAGTCCTTCGCCGCATTCGCCTCAGATCTGGACGCGACGTCCAAGGCCCAGCTGGAGCGCGGTGAACGCCTGGTCGAGCTGTTGAAGCAGCCTCAGTACCAACCCATGCCGGTTGAGGAGCAGGTGGTGTCGATCTTCCTGGGCACCGGCGGTCACCTGGACTCGGTGCCCGTCGAGGACGTCCGACGTTTCGAGACCGAGCTGCTGGATCACATGCGGGCCTCGGAAGAGAAGTTCCTGGCCGGCGTCCGCGACAGCGGCAAGCTCTCCGAAGAGGGCGAGAACCAGCTCACCGAGATCATCAACAACTTCAAGAAGGGCTTCGCGGCCACCGGTGGCGGCTCGGTCGTGCCCGACGAGCACGTCGAGCCCCTGGACGAAGAGGATCTGGAGAAAGAGTCCGTACAGGTCAAGAAGGAGAAGCCGAAGGACAAGAAGGAATCCAAGGATTCCAAGGCCTCCGGCAAGGACAAGAAGTAGCTACCGATGGCGGCAACACTTCGCGAATTACGGGGCCGGATCCGTTCGGCCGGGTCGATCAAGAAGATCACCAAGGCCCAGGAGATGATCGCGACCTCGCGCATCGGCAAGGCGCAGGCCCGGCTGGAATCCGCCCGGCCTTACGCATTCCAGATCACGTCGATGCTCACCACGTTGTCCTCCGAAGCCGCTTTGGACCATCCGTTGTTGGTCGAGCGTGACGAGCCGAAGCGCGCCGGCGTCCTGGTGGTGTCCTCGGACCGCGGTCTGTGCGGCGCGTACAACTCAAGCATCTTCCGCCGTGCCGAGGAACTGTTCTCGTTGCTGCGGGAGGAGGGCAAGACACCCATCGTTTACACGGTGGGCCGGAAGGCGCAGAACTACTTCAAGTTCCGCAACTGGGACATCACCGAATCCTGGACGGGTTTCTCCGAGCAGCCCCAGGTGGAGAACGCCCAGGAGATCGCGTCCACTTTGGTCGAGAGCTTCATGGCCGGGGTCGGCGATGACGAGTCACAGGACGACCAGGGCGTCGACGAACTGCACATCGTCTACTCGGAATTCAAGTCGATGATGTCGCAGGCCGCGGTGGCCCATCGGATCGCTCCGCTGGTCATGGAATACGTCGAGGACACCGACGAACTCCACACCTTGTACTCGTTCGAACCAGACGCCACAACGCTTTTCGACGCGCTGCTGCCGCGGTATGTGACGACCAGGGTGTATGCCGCGTTGCTCGAATCGGCGGCATCGGAGCTCGCGTCGCGTCAACGAGCGATGAAGTCGGCGACCGACAACGCCGACGACCTGATCAAAGAGCTGACGTTGATGGCGAACCGGGAGCGCCAGGCTCAGATCACCCAGGAGATCAGCGAAATCGTCGGCGGCGCAAACGCGCTCGCCGACGCTCAGTAGCACACGAGGAAGAAGAAAAATATGGCTGCTACTACTGAAAGCACCGAGAAGACCGACAAGAAGTCGACCAAAGCCGACACCAACGGCCGCATCGTACGGGTGACCGGCCCCGTCGTCGACGTCGAGTTCCCGCGCGGCTCGGTACCCGAGCTATTCAACGCTCTCAACGCGGAGATCACGTTCGAGGAGCTCAAGAAGACCCTGACACTCGAGGTTGCGCAGCACTTGGGCGACAACCTCGTTCGGGCAATCTCGCTGCAGCCCACCGACGGCCTCGTGCGCGGCGTTGAGGTCACTGACTCCGGAAAGTCGATCTCGGTGCCGGTCGGTGAGGGCGTCAAGGGGCACGTCTTCAACGCCTTGGGCGACTGCCTGGATAAGCCAGGGTACGGCGAGGAGTTCGACCACTGGTCAATCCACCGCAAACCGCCGCCGTTCGAGGAGCTCGAGCCCCGCACCGAGATGCTCGAGACGGGTCTGAAGGTCGTCGACCTGCTCACCCCGTACGTGCGTGGTGGCAAGATCGCACTGTTCGGCGGTGCGGGCGTGGGCAAGACGGTGCTGATCCAGGAGATGATCAACCGTATCGCCCGAAACTTCGGTGGCACTTCGGTTTTCGCCGGCGTCGGTGAGCGCACCCGTGAGGGCAACGACCTGTGGGTCGAACTCAAGGAAGCCGACGTGCTCAAGGACACCGCGCTGGTGTTCGGTCAGATGGACGAGCCGCCCGGCACCCGCATGCGGGTGGCCCTGTCCGCGCTGACCATGGCGGAGTGGTTCCGTGACGAGGCCGGCCAGGACGTGTTGCTGTTCATCGACAACATCTTCCGGTTCACCCAGGCCGGATCCGAGGTCTCGACGCTGCTCGGTCGTATGCCGTCCGCGGTGGGTTACCAGCCGACGCTGGCCGACGAGATGGGCGAGTTGCAGGAGCGCATCACCTCGACGCGAGGCAAGTCGATCACGTCGATGCAGGCCGTTTATGTGCCCGCCGACGACTACACCGACCCGGCGCCGGCGACGACATTCGCGCACCTGGACGCCACCACCGAGCTCTCTCGAAACGTGTTCTCCAAGGGCATCTTCCCCGCGGTGGACCCCCTGGCGTCGAGCTCGACCATTCTGGACCCGAGTGTTGTCGGTGACGAGCACTACCGCGTTGCCCAGGAAGTCATCCGAATCTTGCAGCGGTACAAGGACCTGCAGGACATCATCGCGATCCTCGGTATCGACGAGTTGTCCGAAGAGGACAAGCAGCTCGTTCAGCGTGCACGACGGATCGAGCGATTCCTGTCGCAGAACATGATGGCGGCCGAGCAGTTCACCGGTCAGCCCGGTTCGACGGTACCGCTGAAGGAGACCATCGAGGCGTTCGACCGCCTAACCAAGGGCGATTTCGACCACATCCCGGAGCAGGCGTTCTTCTTGATCGGCGGCCTGGACGACTTGGCGAAGAAGGCCGAAAGCTTTGGCGCCAAACTGGATTCCTGAGGCGTGAGCGAAAAGGCTCTGAAAGGCTCGTGGCATGGCGGATTTGAACGTTGAGATAGTCGCCGTCGATCGAAAGATCTGGTCGGGTGAGGCGACGTTTCTGTTCACCCGTACCACCGTCGGTGAGATCGGCATCCTGCCGCGGCACATCCCGCTGGTAGCGCAGTTGGTCGACGATGCAATGGTGCGCGTCGAACGAGACGGTGAAGACGATCTGCGGATCGCGGTGGACGGCGGATTTCTGTCCGTCACCGAGGAATCGGTGACAATCCTCGCCGAATCCGCCGAGTTCGAGTCGGAGATCGACGAAAGCGCCGCCAGAGAGGCTTCCGAGTCGGACGACCCGCGTATCGCCGCCAAGGGGCGCGCAAGGTTGCGCGCCGTCGGCGCGATCGACTAACCGCCTCGGTCCAGACGATGAGCGCGCCCATGGTTGGGATGGTCGTGCTGGTCGTCGTGCTGGCAGGCGCCGTCGTCGCGCTGAGCTATCGATTGTGGAAGCTGCGCCAGGGCGGCACGGCGGGGATCATGCGAGACATTCCCGCGGTCGGAGGCCACGGCTGGCGCCATGGCGTAATCCGTTACCGCGGTGGGGAAGCCGCGTTCTACCGATTGTCCAGTCTGCGATTGTGGCCGGATCGACGGCTGAGCCGGCGAGGCGTCGAGATCGTCTCGAGGAGGGCGCCACGCGGCGACGAGTTCGACATCATGACCGACGAGATCGTCGTCATCGAGCTGCGTGACACCACCCAGGACCGCAGGTCCGGCTACGAGATCGCGCTCGACAAGGGCGCGTTGACGGCGTTTTTATCCTGGCTGGAATCGCGTCCGTCGCCGCGGTCCCGCCGGCGCGGCCTCTAGCCGCGCCGCGTTGAGGCGATCGGACCCCTGCTAGCTTCCGGCCGCCGGTTTCCAGAGCACATCACCGTCGGGGTTGGCCACCCGCGACAGGATGAACAGCAGATCCGAGAGGCGGTTCAGGTATTTCGCGGGCAGCACGCTGACCTGCCCGGGCGCGGCATCGACCGCGGCCCACGCCGACCGCTCGGCTCGGCGCACCACGGTGCGAGCGACGTGCAGAAACGCCGACAACGGCGAACCACCGGGCAGCACAAACGAATTCAGCTTCGGCAAGGGCTCGTTGTACGTGTCACACCACTTTTCGAGCCGATCGATGTAAGGCTGGGTGACCCGCAGCGGGGGATATTCCGGGTTGTCGACCACGGGGGTCGACAGATCCGCGCCGGCGTCGAACAAGTCGTTTTGAATCTGGCGCAATACGCTGGTGAGCTGCTCGTCGGGCCGGCCGACGGCGACCGCGACACCGATCGCCGCGTTGGCTTCGTCGCAATCGGCGTAGGCCACCAGCCGGGGATCGTTCTTGGAGACCCGGGAGAAGTCGCTCAATCCCGTGGTGCCGTCGTCGCCGGTTCGCGTGTAGATGCGAGTCAGGTGTACAGCCATGAGCAAACCGTACTCGGGTGTGGCTCGGCCGACTGACAAGGCGATACCGCTTCACTAGACTGACGCGGGTGGCTGAGCGATTCGTGGTGACCGGCGGCAACCGGTTGTCAGGCGAAGTCGCAGTAGGGGGCGCGAAAAACAGCGTGCTCAAGCTGATGGCCGCAACGCTGCTGGCCGAAGGCACCAGCACGATCACGAACTGCCCCGACATCCTGGACGTGCCGTTGATGGCCGAGGTGCTGCGCGGGCTGGGCGCGACCGTCGAACTGGACGGCGACGTCGCCCGCATCACCTCTCCGGACGAGCCGAAATATGACGCCGACTTCGCCGCGGTCCGGCAGTTTCGCGCGTCGGTGTGCGTGCTGGGACCGCTGGTCGGCCGGTGCAAGCGCGCTCGTGTCGCGCTGCCCGGTGGTGACGCGATCGGTTCGCGCCCACTGGACATGCATCAGGCCGGCCTGCGCCAGCTCGGCGCGCAATGCAACATCGAGCACGGATGCGTGGTGGCGCAGGCCGATACGCTGCGCGGCGCGGAGATTCAGCTGGAGTTCCCCTCGGTGGGAGCCACTGAGAACATTCTGATGGCCGCGGTCGTGGCCGAGGGCGTGACCGTCATCCACAACGCGGCACGCGAGCCCGACGTCGTCGACCTGTGCACGATGTTGAACCAGATGGGCGCGCAGATCGAAGGCGCCGGTTCGCCGACCATGACCATCACCGGCGTCCCGAAGCTGCACCCGACCGAGCATCGCGTCATCGGGGATCGCATCGTCGCCGCCACGTGGGGGATCGCTGCCGCGATCACCCGCGGTGACATCACGGTGACGGGCATCGACCCGGCACACCTGCAGGTGGTGCTGCACAAATTGCACGACGCCGGCGCCACCGTGACCCAGACCGACGACAGCTTCCGGGTGGCGCAGTACGAGCGCCCCAAGGCCGTCAACGTGGCGACCCTGCCATATCCCGGATTCCCGACCGACCTGCAGCCGATGGCCATCGCCTTAGCCTCGATCGCCGACGGCACCTCGATGATCACCGAGAACGTATTCGAGGCGCGCTTTCGGTTCGTCGAGGAAATGATTCGCCTGGGCGCCGATGCCCGCACCGACGGACACCATGCCGTCGTTCGGGGGCTGCCGCAATTGTCGAGCGCGCCGGTGTGGTGTTCGGACATCCGGGCCGGCGCGGGCCTGGTATTGGCCGGGCTTGTCGCCGACGGAGACACCGAGGTCCACGACGTGTTCCACATCGATCGCGGCTACCCGTTGTTCGTGGAAAACCTGGCGATTTTGGGAGCGGAGATCGAGCGGGTACAGTAACCAAAGTCAGTGCCCCACAAGCGCGGTCACCAACGCGAAGGTGGACGAGAGCGGGGCCTTGACTCCCTCGCTGGATTGGTACTAGCCTGGCACGGCTGCTCCCGAGACGGTCTCTAGCAGATCAAAACTGGGAGTTGACTTACCTGCCGGATCTGTATTAAGCTGGCAGGGTTGCCCCAAAACGGGCGAAACAAGTGTTGTTTGAGAACTCAATAGTGTGTTTGGTCTTTTTATTTGTTGTTGTTTTTTGACCATACTTCGCACCCCCCGTGTGTGGGTATGGTCGTTTTTTTGATGCCAGTTTTTGGTGTCTTTTTGTTAGGTCAGATTATCTCTGATTTGAAATTCACCTCGTTCTGCGAGGAGATTTTGTTTGGAGAGTTTGATCCTGGCTCAGGACGAACGCTGGCGGCGTGCTTAACACATGCAAGTCGAACGGAAAGGCCTCTTCGGAGGTACTCGAGTGGCGAACGGGTGAGTAACACGTGGGCAATCTGCCCTGCACTTCGGGATAAGCCTGGGAAACTGGGTCTAATACCGGATAGGACCTTTAGACGCATGTCTTTTGGTGGAAAGCTTTTGCGGTGTGGGATGGGCCCGCGGCCTATCAGCTTGTTGGTGGGGTGATGGCCTACCAAGGCGACGACGGGTAGCCGGCCTGAGAGGGTGTCCGGCCACACTGGGACTGAGATACGGCCCAGACTCCTACGGGAGGCAGCAGTGGGGAATATTGCACAATGGGCGCAAGCCTGATGCAGCGACGCCGCGTGGGGGATGACGGCCTTCGGGTTGTAAACCTCTTTCACCATCGACGAAGGTCCGGGTTTTCTCGGATTGACGGTAGGTGGAGAAGAAGCACCGGCCAACTACGTGCCAGCAGCCGCGGTAATACGTAGGGTGCGAGCGTTGTCCGGAATTACTGGGCGTAAAGAGCTCGTAGGTGGTTTGTCGCGTTGTTCGTGAAATCTCACGGCTTAACTGTGAGCGTGCGGGCGATACGGGCAGACTAGAGTACTGCAGGGGAGACTGGAATTCCTGGTGTAGCGGTGGAATGCGCAGATATCAGGAGGAACACCGGTGGCGAAGGCGGGTCTCTGGGCAGTAACTGACGCTGAGGAGCGAAAGCGTGGGGAGCGAACAGGATTAGATACCCTGGTAGTCCACGCCGTAAACGGTGGGTACTAGGTGTGGGTTTCCTTCCTTGGGATCCGTGCCGTAGCTAACGCATTAAGTACCCCGCCTGGGGAGTACGGCCGCAAGGCTAAAACTCAAAGGAATTGACGGGGGCCCGCACAAGCGGCGGAGCATGTGGATTAATTCGATGCAACGCGAAGAACCTTACCTGGGTTTGACATGCACAGGACGCGTCTAGAGATAGGCGTTCCCTTGTGGCCTGTGTGCAGGTGGTGCATGGCTGTCGTCAGCTCGTGTCGTGAGATGTTGGGTTAAGTCCCGCAACGAGCGCAACCCTTGTCTCATGTTGCCAGCGGGTAATGCCGGGGACTCGTGAGAGACTGCCGGGGTCAACTCGGAGGAAGGTGGGGATGACGTCAAGTCATCATGCCCCTTATGTCCAGGGCTTCACACATGCTACAATGGCCGGTACAAAGGGCTGCGATGCCGTAAGGTTAAGCGAATCCTTTTAAAGCCGGTCTCAGTTCGGATTGGGGTCTGCAACTCGACCCCATGAAGTCGGAGTCGCTAGTAATCGCAGATCAGCAACGCTGCGGTGAATACGTTCCCGGGCCTTGTACACACCGCCCGTCACGTCATGAAAGTCGGTAACACCCGAAGCCAGTGGCCTAACCTTTTGGAGGGAGCTGTCGAAGGTGGGATCGGCGATTGGGACGAAGTCGTAACAAGGTAGCCGTACCGGAAGGTGCGGCTGGATCACCTCCTTTCTAAGGAGCACCACGAAAAGCACTCCAATTGGTGGAGTGCGAGCCGTGAGGGGTTCTCGTCTGTAGTGGACGAAAACCGGGTGCACAACAGCAAATGATTGCCAGACACACTATTGGGCCCTGAGACAACACTCGGTCGATCCGTGTGGAGTCCCTCCATCTTGGTGGTGGGGTGTGGTGTTTGAGTATTGGATAGTGGTTGCGAGCATCTAGATGAACGCGTGGTCCTTCGTGACCGGCGTGTTCATCGAAATGTGTAATTTCTTTTTTAACTCTTGTGTGTAAGTAAGTGTTTAAGGGCGCATGGTGGATGCCTTGGCATCGAGAGCCGATGAAGGACGTGGGAGGCTGCGATATGCCTCGGGGAGCTGTCAACCAAGCATTGATCCGAGGATTTCCGAATGGGGAAACCCAGCACGAGTGATGTCGTGTTACCCGTATCTGAATATATAGGGTGCGGGAGGTAACGCGGGGAAGTGAAACATCTCAGTACCCGTAGGAGAAGAAAACAATTGTGATTCCGTCAGTAGTGGCGAGCGAACGCGGAACAGGCTAAACCGCACGCATGTATAACCGGGTAGGGGTTGTGTGCGCGGTGTTGTGGGATTGATATGTCTCAGCTCTACCTGGCTGAGGGGTAGTCAGAAAGTGTCGTGGTTAGCAGAAATGGCCTGGGATGGCCTGCCGTAGACGGTGAGAGCCCGGTACGCGAAAACCCGTCACCTACCTAGTATCAACTCCCGAGTAGCAGCGGGCCCGTGGAATCTGCTGTGAATCTGCCGGGACCACCCGGTAAGCCTAAATACTTCTCGATGACCGATAGCGGATTAGTACCGTGAGGGAATGGTGAAAAGTACCCCGGGAGGGGAGTGAAATAGTACCTGAAACCGTGTGCCTACAATCCGTCAAAGCCTCCTCGTGGGGTGATGGCGTGCCTTTTGAAGAATGAGCCTGCGAGTCAGGGACACGTCGCGAGGTTAACCCGTGCGGGGTAGCCGCAGCGAAAGCGAGTCTGAATAGGGCGCATCCCCTTTGGGGTGTAGTGGCGTGTTCTGGACCCGAAGCGGAGTGATCTACCCATGGCCAGGGTGAAGCGCGGGTAAGACCGCGTGGAGGCCCGAACCCACTTAGGTTGAAGACTGAGGGGATGAGCTGTGGGTAGGGGTGAAAGGCCAATCAAACTCCGTGATAGCTGGTTCTCCCCGAAATGCATTTAGGTGCAGCGTTGCGTGGTTCACCACGGAGGTAGAGCTACTGGATGGCCGATGGGCCCTACTAGGTTACTGACGTCAGCCAAACTCCGAATGCCGTGGTGTAAAGCGTGGCAGTGAGACGGCGGGGGATAAGCTCCGTACGTCGAAAGGGAAACAGCCCAGATCGCCGGCTAAGGCCCCTAAGCGTGTGCTAAGTGGAAAAGGATGTGTAGTCGCAGAGACAACCAGGAGGTTGGCTTAGAAGCAGCCACCCTTGAAAGAGTGCGTAATAGCTCACTGGTCAAGTGATTATGCGCCGATAATGTAGCGGGGCTCAAGCACACCGCCGAAGCCGCGGCACATTCACGTCTACGTGAATGTGGGTAGGGGAGCGTCCCTCATTCAGCGAAGCCTCCGGGTAACCGGTGGTGGAGGGTGGGGGAGTGAGAATGCAGGCATGAGTAGCGATAAGGCAAGTGAGAACCTTGCCCGCCGTAAGACCAAGGGTTCCTGGGCCAGGCCAGTCCGCCCAGGGTGAGTCGGGACCTAAGGCGAGGCCGACAGGCGTAGTCGATGGACAACGGGTTGATATTCCCGTACCCGTGTATAGGCGTCCCTGATGAATCAGCGGTACTAACCACCCAAAACCGGATCGACCATTCCCCTTCGGGGGCATGGAGTTTCGGGGCTGCGTGGGACCTTCGCTGGTAGTAGTCAAGCGATGGGGTGACGCAGGAAGGTAGCCGTACCAGTCAGTGGTAATACTGGGGCAAGCCCGTAGGGAGAGCGATAGGCAAATCCGTCGCTCATTAATCCCGAGAGGTGATGCATAGCCGATTGAGGCGAATTCGGTGATCCTCTGCTGCCAAGAAAAGCCTCTAGCGAGCACATACACGGCCCGTACCCCAAACCAACACAGGTGGTCAGGTAGAGAATACCAAGGCGTACGAGATAACTATGGTTAAGGAACTCGGCAAAATGCCCCCGTAACTTCGGGAGAAGGGGGGCCGGAATACCGTGAACACCCTTGCGGTGGGAGCGGGATTCGGCCGCAGAAACCAGTGGGTAGCGACTGTTTACTAAAAACACAGGTCCGTGCGAAGTCGCAAGACGATGTATACGGACTGACGCCTGCCCGGTGCTGGAAGGTTAAGAGGACCCGTTAACCGTAAGGTGAAGCGGAGAATTTAAGCCCCAGTAAACGGCGGTGGTAACTATAACCATCCTAAGGTAGCGAAATTCCTTGTCGGGTAAGTTCCGACCTGCACGAATGGCGTAACGACTTCCCAACTGTCTCAACCATAGACTCGGCGAAATTGCACTACGAGTAAAGATGCTCGTTACGCGCGGCAGGACGAAAAGACCCCGGGACCTTCACTACAACTTGGTATTGGTGTTCGGTACGGTTTGTGTAGGATAGGTGGGAGACTGTGAAGTACAGACGCCAGTTTGTATGGAGTCGTTGTTGAAATACCACTCTGATCGTATTGGACACCTAACGTCGAACCCTTATCGGGTTCACGGACAGTGCCTGGCGGGTAGTTTAACTGGGGCGGTTGCCTCCTAAAATGTAACGGAGGCGCCCAAAGGTTCCCTCAACCTGGACGGCAATCAGGTGTTGAGTGTAAGTGCACAAGGGAGCTTGACTGCGAGACTTACAAGTCAAGCAGGGACGAAAGTCGGGACTAGTGATCCGGCACCTCTGAGTGGAAGGGGTGTCGCTCAACGGATAAAAGGTACCCCGGGGATAACAGGCTGATCTTCCCCAAGAGTCCATATCGACGGGATGGTTTGGCACCTCGATGTCGGCTCGTCGCATCCTGGGGCTGGAGCAGGTCCCAAGGGTTGGGCTGTTCGCCCATTAAAGCGGCACGCGAGCTGGGTTTAGAACGTCGTGAGACAGTTCGGTCTCTATCCGCCGCGCGCGTCAGAAACTTGAGGAAACCTGTCCCTAGTACGAGAGGACCGGGACGGACGAACCTCTGGTATACCAGTTGTCCCACCAGGGGCACGGCTGGATAGCCACGTTCGGACAGGATAACCGCTGAAAGCATCTAAGCGGGAAACCTTCTCCAAGATCAGGTTTCTCACCCTTTTAGAGGGATAAGGCCCCCCGCAGACCACGGGTTCGATAGGCCAGACCTGGAAGCCCAGTAATGGGTGCAGGGAACTGGCACTAACCGGCCGAAAACTTACCAACACACAATCGCAACCACAGTCCAATTCACGGCAGCAATGCCGCGAACACCGCACCCCCCACCAAACAAATTTAAATAGAGTTACGGCGGCCACAGCGACAGGGAAACGCCCGGTCCCATTCCGAACCCGGAAGCTAAGCCTGTCAGCGCCGATGATACTGCCCATACGGGTGGAAAAGTAGGACACCGCCGAACATACACAAAAACACCCCCGGCAACGGGGGTGTTTTTGCATGCGCAATTAGTCGAAAAGTGTCAAAGTCACCCGTTGCTTTTCTAATTCGAGCAATGTGCGCTTTCGGCCGAGTCCGCCGCCGAAGCCCGTGAGGCTTCCATTGGCACCGATGACGCGATGGCAGGGAACGACGATGGCGATCGGGTTGTGGCCGTTGGCCAACCCGACGGCGCGGGCGGCGCCCGGCGCTCCGATCTGCTCGGCGATTTCGCCGTACGAGCGCGTTTCGCCGTAAGGAATGGTCAGCAGCGCCCGCCATACTCGGCGCTGAAATTCGGTGCCGCGCAGGTCGAGCTCGACATCAAAATTCGTCAGCTCGCCGGCGAAATACGCGGCGAGTTGTTCGACAGCCTCACCGAACGCCCGGGGGTTCGGTGACCAGTCGGCGCGGCTCGGTTCATAGGTCTGGTCGACCATTCGCAGATTGGTTAGCACGGAGCCGCGACCGGCCAGGGTCAGCAGCCCGATCGGGCTGTCGATGGTGCGGTACTCGATCATGTGCGCCACTCCTCTCCCCGCAAGCGGGAGGTGCCCCCGCATCGCTTCGTCCCCCGCAAGCGGGAGGTCCCCCCGCAAGCGGGAGGTCCCCCCGCTGCCTCGTCGCCGGCGCGAATCATGCGACCTCCTGTGGCGGCCAATGGTTTACCGGATGCTCGAGAGTGGTCCAAAGGTACTGGGTGGCATAAGAACGCCACGGACGCCACCGTGCGGCGCGAGCGGCGAGGGACCGTTCGTCGGACGGCAGGCCCAGCTGTTCGGCGGCCAGGCGCACGCCCAGATCGCTGGCGGGAAACGCGTCGGGATCGCCGAGGCCGCGCATGGCGATGACCTCCGCGGTCCACGGGCCCACCCCGGGTAGGGCGAGCAGTTGCGTTCGGGCCCTTTCCCAGTCGCACCCGGGGCTCAGCACCACACTGCCGTCGGCGAGGCCGGCGACCAAAGCGCTCAGGGTTCGTTGCCGGGCTCTGGGCACCGCCAGATGAACCGGATCGATCTCGGCCAACTGCTCGACGGACGGGAAGGTGTGGGTCAGCGATCCCTCCCGATCGTCGATCGGCTGCCCATAGGCAGCGACCAGGCGGCCCGCATGGGTGCTCGCCGCCTTGGTGGACACCTGCTGGCCCAGCACCGCACGCACCGCGAGCTCGGCCTCGTCGACCGTGCGCGGAATTCGCTGTCCGGGCGCCTTGGCTACGACGGCGGCGAACTCGTCGTCCGCGCCGAGCGCATCGTCCACGGCTTGCGGGTCGGCATCGAGGTCCAGCAGACGCCGGCAGCGCGCGATGGCCGTCGTCAGATCGCGAAAGTCGTCGAGCACGAGCACGCAACGGACGTGATCGAGGGCGGGCGTCAGGGCGACGATCGCGTTGCCGAACGGCAGGCGCAGGCTGCGCCGATAGGCGCCATCGCGGATCTCCTCACAACCGGGAACCGTGCCCGCCGCCAGATGACCGAAGACACCGGCGTACGCGAAGGGCGTGCGCACCGGGAGCCGGAGGCTCACCGTGCCAGGCGAATTCGGGGCCGACGCGGCGCGTGTCACCGCGCGCCGCCGCAGCGCGCTCGGTGTGTTCTCGAACACCGAGCGCACGGTGTCGTTGAACTGACGGATGCTGGAAAAGCCCGCGGCGAATGCGACGTCGCCGAACGGCAGATCCGTCGTCTCGATCAGCACGCGCGCGGTTTGCGCCCGTTGCGCACGGGCCAGGGCTAGCGGGCCGGCCCCCACCTCGGCCTGCAGGAGGCGCTCCAGCTGCCGGGTGGTGTAACCGAGTTCGGCGGCCAGGCCGGTGACTCCCGCACGGTCCACCGCGCCGTCGGCGATCAGCCGCATCGTTCGCGCCACGATGTCATCCCGCACGTTCCATTCCGGAGACCCCGGGGAGGCGTCGGGGCGGCACCGCTTGCACGCGCGGAAGCCGGCGCGCTGCGCGGCCGCCGCGGTCGGATAAAACCGCACGTTCCGGGCGAACGGTGGCCGCACCGGGCAGCTGGGCCGGCAATAGATCCGGGTGGTCAGCACCGCGGTGACGAACCAGCCGTCGAACCGGGCGTCCTTCGACTGGACGGCGCGGTAGCAGCGTTCGAAATCGTCGTGCACGGTTCCACACTTACACCCAGCCCCCGACAAAACTGGCGGAAAAGCGACATCGTCGTGGGATGCACCCGCGCGACCTATTCAACCTGGTGGGCGGCGCACCATCCGATGCGCCTTTCTCGTCCATTCGAGCTATTTCCAGCGCGCGATGGTATTAACTGTGACGCAACTCGCTGGCTCCTTTGCTATCGCCCGAACCGGGGTGAGCGAGTTCGGGGAAAGGCGAACCGATGACGCGGCTAGCGACGTGGTGGGCGCAAGACGACCACTTCGATTGGCTGACAGGTTATTTGCAGGCCCACGGGCTCAGCACGAGCACCCGCAGGGTTCTCGCCGTGGTGGCGTCCTCGTTGGTATTGGTGCCCGTCAACGTGCTGTACGGGCCCGTCCCGTTGTATCCGCGTGTGGCGCTGGCGATTTCGGTCGTCGCCGCCGTCTTGGGGCTGGGCATGGCGGCGTTGTGGTTGAGCGGGTGGCCCACCCGACGACAGTCCATCTTCTACATCCTGACCGGCGCCATATCCATTGGTGGCGGTTGTCTGTGGCAGCCTCAGCCACTCGTCGGGCTGATGTCGTGCTCGGCGTTATCGGTCACCGGCGGCTACATCGCGTTCTTCCACACGGTCCGGCTCATGGCGCTGAATTTCGTTCTGGCCAGCGCGATCGGGGCCTGGCAGGCGGTGCGGCTGGCCGCCAGCGGACAGACCCTGCTGGCCTTCACCGGTTACTTTCTGGTCCTGGAACTCAACGTGGTCGTGCCGCTCGCCATCCAGGTCGTGGTGCGCGCGCTGTGGATGGACCTCTTGCGCGCGAACCGTGACCCGCTGACCGGTCTGCTGAACCGGAGAGCCTGCGACCGGGCCATTGTCGGCCGAATGCTGGCCGGCGCCCATCACATGTTTCTGGCGGTCGCCATGGTCGATCTCGACCGCTTCAAAGAGCTCAACGACAGTCGCGGACACGCCGCCGGCGACGAGGCGCTGATCGCTGTGGCGGGCACCTTGACCACCGCGTGCGGCGAGACCGCTGTGGTCGGGCGAGTCGGCGGGGAGGAATTCCTGGTCGCCGACATCGTGACGACAGAACAGCTGCCGGACTGGGGTCGGCAGCTCTGCGACGCCGTGGCCGGGGTGGACGTGTCGGTGACCGCCAGCGTCGGAATCGCCACGCTGGCGCTGAGCAACGTGGTCTCGGACTACGCCGAGCACGCGTTTCACCAGTTGGTCGCCCATGCCGACACCGCGATGTACGAGGCCAAGCGGTGTGGCGGTAATCAGACCCGTCACCACCAGATCGCGGTCTGAGCGGTATCCGCGGGGGCGCGTTGCGTTCAGCTGATCGGATCCTTCGTCGAGTGGTGTTCTACCGCCGCGGCGGCGGCGATGAAGTCGCGTGCCGAGCGAGACAGCGGTCGATCGGAATTCCAGATCATGCCGACATCGCGATAGGCGTCCGCGTCGGCCAGCCGCAGCACCCGCACCCCCGGCGCGTACTCGCTGCCGTCGATGGGCACCAGGCTGACGCCCAGTCCCGCGGCGACTAAGCCGGCGACCGTCGTGAGGGTCGGGGCCTCCAATCCGATGCGGGGCCGAAACTGCGCCGCCGCACAGAGCTCGTCGAGCAGTCCCCGCATGCCGAATCCGCGGTGCATCGTCACGAAGCGCTCGCCGGCCAGATCGATCATGGACACCGCCGCACCGTGCGAAAAGCGGTGGTCCTGGGGCACGGCGATGCCCAGCCGTTGACGAAACAGGCTGCGCCAGGCCAGCGTTCGTTTGCGCGGCCGTGGCGATACCACGCCGATGTCGACGACGCCGGACCGCACGCGATCGCCGATCGACTCGGCGGGCCCTTCCTCCAGCGCGAACGTCACCCGCGGTGACGATTCCCCGAACTTCGCGATCAACCTTGGAATTACGGTCGATCCGAACGAGCTCAGAAAGGCCAACCGGATCTCGCTGACGGCCGGGTTTGTCAGGTCATCGATCTCGCGCCGGGCCGAATCGAGCTCGAGCTGGGCCCGCCGCGCGTGCTCATAGAAGATCCGGCCGTACGTGTTGAGGGCAAGGCGCCTGCCGTGCCGGTCGAACAGCGGCGTCCCCACCTGTTGTTCCAGGCGAGCCAGCATCCGGGTCAGCGTCGGCTGGGCGACATGGAGCTGCTGTGCCGCCGCCGTGACGTGCTGCAATTCGGCGAGTGTGATGAACCACTCGTAGTCGCCGTCCGGCATGCAACCACCTCTGCTTATGTGTTTGACGCATCATAAGCACCGAAATAATTCATTTCCTTTTCGGCTGCACGGCCCGAAGCATTGTTGGCATGCCTCACGTCGTCGCGCATCGGGCCGGATCCAAGGGATATCGGCGAATGACGATCGCGCTGTACGGTGCCGGCCTGTCCAGTTTCGCGGCCATGTACTGCACGCAGGCGCTGCTCCCGGCGTTGTCGGCGTCCTACCGGATCACGCCGGCGACCGCGGCGTTGACGGTTTCGCTGACGACGGGCATGTTGGCGCTGTCGATCATCCCGGCGAGCGTGCTGTCCGAGCGCTACGGACGCATCACCGTGATGCTGACGTCGGGCATAGCGTCCAGCGTTATCGGGCTGTTGCTGCCGCTGAGTCCCACCCTCGGCGTGCTACTGGCCGGACGCGCGCTGCATGGCGTCGCGCTGGCCGGCATACCGGCGGTCGCCATGGCATTCCTGGCCGAGGAGGTGCACGCCTCGTCGCTCGGTTCGGCGATGGGCCGCTACGTCGCGGGCACCACGGTGGGAGGGCTGGTCGGGCGGATCGTGCCGTCCCTGGTCGTCGACGTCAGCAATTGGCGGGTCGCGCTGTTGGTGTGCTCGGTGATGACGCTTGCCGGCACGGTCGTGTTCGCCCTGTTGGTGCCCCGGTCGCAGTTCTTCAGCCCGAAGGCGGCGAGCGTGCGCGACACCGTGCGCAACCTTGCCGCATATGTGCGAAACCCCGTGCTGCTGAAGCTGTTTGCCTTGGGTTCGGTGGTGATGGGGGCGTTCGTCACGGTGTACAACTACCTCGGATACCGGCTGACGGACCGGCCCTTCGGATTGGCCTCCTCGGTGGTCGGGCTGTTGTTCGTGCTGTACCTGGTGGGCACCTGGACGTCGGTGGTGGCCGGGCGGCTCGCGGACCGCAGGGGCCGCCGGCTCGTGCTCGGCTCGGCATTGCCGATCACCGTGGCCGGCCTGCTGCTCACCGTCCCGCACGCGCTGGCCGTCATCGTCATCGGTGTCGGCGTGTTCACCGGCGGCTTCTTCGCCGCGCACACCGTCGCCAGCGGCTGGGTGGGTGCGGTGGCGCAGCGCGACCGCGCGGAGGCCTCGGCGCTGTACCTGTTCAGCTACTACCTGGGCGGATCGGTGGCCGGCGCCTTGGGCGGCGTCGTGTACGGCAGCGGCGGCTGGCCGGCGACCGTGTTGTTCGTGGGCGGGCTGCTGGCGGCCGGTACCTTGCTCGTCGCAATGTTAGTGCGGCAGACGGCAACTCGGCCCGATGCGCGCCTGGCCGTCGCCGTCGCCCGATGAACCGCTAGGCCTGCGCCTCAGCCGGGAGGCGTTCCGACGCACACGCCACCGGCGCAGGCACCCGCACCGCCCGGTCCCGCCGACGCCCCGGCACCCGGGACGCCCGCGCTGGCCCCGCCGGGTCCGGCGCCGGCCCCCGAACCGCCCGGTCCGGCGGTGGTCGCACCGCCCGGCCCGACGCCCGGTCCACCGCCGCCCGGTCCGCCGGTCCCCGGCGCCGTCGGAGCGGTTGTCGTGACGCTCGCCGGCGTCGTGACGGTGGTGGTGACGGTCGACGTGCTGGGGTTCTTGTTGTCCTTGCCCGAGCTGCAACCCGCGGTCAACGAACTCAAGGCGATCGCCGCGGCGATTCCCGCGGCGACCGAAACACGGGTGACTCCACTACCGGTCATGCGCAAACCAATCTCTGAGGGGTCAGTTCTTGTGTCCCTCTACCCATTTCGGTCTGATATCAACCGTGTCCGGCCGACGGGTCGTCCACCGCGACGGGCACCGCCAGTCGGGTGGGACGCTCATGGCCGCGCAGGGTCACGCTGTCGCCCAGAGACCAACGCGCCCGCTCGGTTTCGCTGGCGCGCTCGATCGCGTCGGCCGTCGCGAGCAGCCGGCTCGCGTGCGCCTTGGCCAGCTCGCACAGCCGGGCCGCCTCGTTGACCGGCTCACCGATCACGGTGTATTCGAAGCGCTCCCTGGCACCGACGTTTCCGGCCACGGCTTGGCCGGCCGCCACGCCGATGCCCGCCGACAGCTCAGACATTTCGTTGGCCAGCCGTTCGGAGATGCTGCGCCCGGCGGCAAGGGCCGCGTCTTCCGGTGAATCAAGGCGGTTGGGAGCCCCGAAGATCGCCAGCGTCGCATCGCCCTCGAACTTGTTGACCAGCCCGCAATAACGGTCCACCTCTTCGACGACGATCCCGAAAAATTGGTTGAGCACGGCCACCACCTCGGCCGGCGGGCGGCTGGTCACCAACTGGGTGGAGCCGATGATGTCGATGAATACGACTGCGACATGGCGTTCTTCGCCGCCCAGCTTCGGCTTCTCGCGTTCGGCGGCCAGGGCCACTTCGCGCCCCACGTGGCGGCCGAAGAGGTCGCGAACGCGTTCGCGCTCGCGCAGTCCGTTGACCATCGCGTTGAAGCCGCGCTGCAGCTCGCCGAGTTCGGTGCCGTCGAATACCACCAATTCGCCGCGCAGATCACCCTTTTCGACGCGCTGAAGCGCGGCCCGCACCACGCGCACCGGTGTCGCGGTCAGCCACGCCAGGATCCACATCAGGATGCAGCCGAAGATCAGCGCCGCCGACGACACGATCAGGACACCGACTGCGAACTGGGTCTGGGTGAGATTGTTCAGCCAGATCTCGAACAGCGTCAAGAGCGCGATGCCGATGACCGGAACACCTGAACCGAGGAACCACACCGTCATGGTCCGGCCCATGATCCCGGCCGCCAGCCGACGGGGCGGCGGACCGGCCTCGAGCGCCTGAGCCGCCACCGGACGCAACGCGAACTCGGCGAGCAGATAACTGCCGGTGGCCACCAGCACACCGCAGAAACTCACCCCGACCAGGAAGCGGGGGATGAACATCGTGTTGACCAGGCCGTAGAGGACCGAATACAGCACCGCCCCGGTTCCCCACAGGACGAGGTCGACCAACGCGATCCGCCACGGGGCGATGAACGTGTTGCGTTCGTCCTCGGGCGTCGGCGCGCGCTCCTCGATGGCCCACCGCAACGCCAGCACGGTCCTGCGGGTGATCCAAAACGTGCCCAGCGTCAGCGCCAGCAGGATGTAGGCCGGTGACACCCCGAACGTGAGCCACGCCGGTGCGTCGTCGAAGATGCTCGGTACCGGGATGGCGACGGTGACCAAGATCAGCCCCGCGACGATCCCGACCAGGTTCGCCCCCAGCACCAGGACGGTCATGATGATCTGGATGCGTACCCGGCGACGGCCCTGGCTTTCCGACACCCGCCCCAGCAGCAGGGAGCCGTACGCGGGCGTGGCCGGCAGACGGCCGCTCTGACGGGTGACCCGCTCGAGCACCCGGCCTATTCGCTGCGCCACGGACTGGTTGGCCGACATGGTGGCGTCAGCCTAATTTGTCGGCGACGCTCTAAGGTGAGTCGGGTGCGTCTAGTGATCGCTCAATGCACCGTGGACTATGTCGGCCGGCTCACCGCGCATCTGCCCTCCGCACGCAGGTTGTTGTTGTTCAAGGCCGACGGATCGGTCAGCGTGCACGCCGACGACCGCGCCTACAAGCCGCTGAACTGGATGAGCCCGCCGTGCTGGCTGACCGAGGAGCCCGGTGATCGATCGCCGGTGTGGGTGGTCGAGAACAAGGCGGGCGAGCAACTGCGCATCACCGTCGAGGAGATCGAACACGACTCCAGCCACGAACTCGGCGTCGACCCCGGCCTGGTCAAGGACGGCGTCGAAGCGCACCTGCAGGCGCTGCTCGCCGAGCACGTGCAACTGCTCGGCGAGGGATACACGCTGGTTCGCCGCGAGTACATGACGGCCATCGGTCCGGTCGATCTGCTATGCCGCGACGAACACGGGGGCTCGGTGGCGGTGGAGATCAAGCGGCGCGGCGAGATCGACGGCGTCGAACAACTCACCCGGTACCTGGAATTGCTCAACCGCGACACCGTGCTCGCGCCGGTCCGGGGAGTGTTCGCCGCCCAGCAGATCAAACCGCAGGCCCGCACGCTCGCCACCGATCGCGGTATCCGTTGTCTGACATTGGATTACGACAAGATGCGCGGCATGGACAGTGACGAGTACCGGCTCTTCTGACGGTTCGCCACTACACTGACCGGATGGCTCGGCGCCGCCCCCCGCCACGTCGGCAGCGGCCGTTGGCGCCGCCCCCGGCCCTGCGGCGGGTGGAGGTCGGCCCGGACGGCCACGAGTACGAGGTTCGGCCCGTACCGGCGGCCCGGGCGGCCAAGACCTATCGGTGTCCCGGCTGCGACCACGAAATACGTTCCGGCTCAGCGCATCTGGTGGTATGGCCCACCGATTCGACGCTCGCAGGCGGCCCCGGACAGGTGGAGGACCGCCGGCATTGGCACACGCCGTGCTGGACGCACCGCGCTACCCGCGGTCCGACCAGGAAGTGGTCGTGAGGGTCGGCGTCTCAGGCGGCCGGCTCGACGAGCTCGATCAGGACTCCGCCACCGTCCTTGGGGTGGATGAAGTTGATCCGCGAGTTTGCCGTGCCGCGCCGGGGCGCGTCGTAGATCAGCCGCACACCCTGCTCGCGCAGCTGGGCGACCAAGGCGTCGAGGTCGCTGACCCGAACGGCCATCTGCTGGATGCCCGGCCCGCGCTTGTCGAGGAACTTGGCGATCGTCGAGGACTCGTCGATCGGGGCCATCAACTGGATCTGTGCGGTGCCCGCCGGAGCGCCGCGCACAGCCAGCATGGCTTCGCGGATTCCCTGCTCCTCGTTGACTTCCTCGTGCACCAGGATCATGCCGAGGGTGTCGTGGTACCAGTCGATGGCGGCGTCCAGGTCGGCGACTGCGATGCCGACGTGATCGATCGCCGTCACCAGTGAGGTGGCCAGGATCTGACGGGCGTCAACTTGATCGGTCGTCATCACATAACGGTAACCTGGCGGCAAAGATTGCGCTTCCCCGGGAGGCCGAACCGGCCGTCGGCGCAGGATTAGGAGAGTGTCATGACGACGTCGGTGATCGTTGCTGGAGCACGGACACCCATCGGCAAGCTGATGGGTTCGCTGAAGGACTTTTCGGCCAGCGATCTGGGGGCGATCGCGATCGCCGGGGCGCTGGAAAAGGCCTTCCCAAATGTTCAAGAGCCGGGTTCGCTGGTCGACTACGTGATCATGGGCCAGGTGTTGACGGCCGGGGCCGGCCAGATGCCGGCACGCCAGGCGGCCGTGGCGGCCGGGATCGGCTGGGACGTTCCGGCGTTGACCATCAACAAGATGTGTCTGTCCGGCATCGACTCCATCGCGCTGGCTGACCAGCTCATTCGCGCCGGGGAGTTCGACGTCGTGGTGGCCGGCGGCCAAGAGTCCATGACCAAGGCGCCGCACCTGCTGATGGACAGCCGCTCGGGCTACAAGTACGGCGATGTGACGGTGCTGGACCACATGGCCTACGACGGCCTGCACGACGTGTTCACCGACCAGCCGATGGGCGCGCTCACCGAGCAGCGCAACGACGTCGACCAGTTCACCCGGCAGGAGCAGGACGAGTTCGCTGCCCGGTCGCACCAGAAGGCCGCCGCGGCATGGAAGGACGGCGTCTTCACCGACGAAGTGGTGCCGGTCAACATCCCGCAGCGCAAAGGCGATCCGCTGCAGTTCACCGAGGACGAGGGGATCCGCGCCAACACCACCGCCGAGTCGCTGGCCGGCCTCAAGCCGGCCTTCCGCCGTGACGGCACCATCACCGCCGGATCGGCCTCCCAGATCTCCGATGGCGCCGCCGCGGTGGTGGTGATGAGCAAGGCCAAGGCACAGGAGCTGGGGCTGAGCTGGCTGGCAGAGATCGGTGCGCACGGCGTGGTGGCCGGGCCGGATTCCACGCTGCAGTCGCAGCCGGCCAACGCGATCAAGAAGGCGATCGCCCGTGAGGGCATCTCCGTCGACCAGCTCGACGTCATCGAGATCAACGAGGCGTTCTCCGCGGTGGCGCTGGCCTCGACCCGCGAACTGGGCGTGAATCCCGACCTGGTCAACGTCAACGGCGGCGCGATCGCCGTCGGGCATCCGATCGGGATGTCGGGAGCGCGGATCACTCTGCACGCCGCCCTGGAATTGTCGCGACGCGGCTCCGGATACGCCGTCGCGGCGCTGTGTGGGGCCGGCGGACAGGGCGACGCGCTGATTCTGCGCGCGGGTTAGCCGCCCGATCGGACGTTTGCCGACGTTGCTGGCGCGGCGCGCCGGTGGCCGATTGTGATCTTCGTCATATTTGCCGATCACGGGGCTTTTCGGTGGGCGTTTTCGGCCCGCTGCGTCGCCGTCTGAGCGGCTCCGCCACCGGGTGGATGGGTAGCCCGTCCGCATGACAAACTTGACGGCGTGACTCGTCCGCGACCTCCTATCGGCCCCGCCCTGGCTGGTGCGGTCGATCTCTCCGGTCTCAAGCAACGGGCCCAGCCCGCGGCCGGCCCAGCCGCAGGGGCCACACAGTCAGCCGCCGACGGTGACCCCGGCATCATCGCGGTCACCGAGGCCAATTTCGAGGCCGAAGTCTTGCTGCGGTCCGAGGAAGTGCCCGTCGTGGTGTTGTTGTGGTCGCCGCGCAGCGATGCGTGTGTCCAGCTGCTCGACACGTTCGCCGGGCTGGCCGCCCAGGACAATGGCAAGTGGTCGTTGACCACGGTCAACGTCGACGTCGCGCCCCGGGTGGCGCAGATATTCGGTGTCGATGCCGTCCCGACCGTGGTGGCATTGGCCGCCGGGCAGCCGATCTCGAGTTTTCAGGGGATGCAGCCGACCGAGCAGTTGCGCGGCTGGCTGGATCAGATTCTCTCGGCGACCGCCGGAAAGCTTAGGGGCCCAAGCGGTTCCGCGGAGGCCGAGGCGGTCGACCCGGAGCTGGCCGCGGCCCGCCAGCAGCTGGAAGACGGCGACTTCGAGGCGGCTAAGACGTCGTATCAGTCGATCCTGGACGCCAATCCGGCCAACGCCGAAGCCAAGGGCGCGATCCGGCAGATCGAATTCCTCACGCGCGCAACCGCGCAACGCCCGGACGCCGTTGCCGTGGCCGACGCCGCGCCCGGTGACATCGAAGCCGCCCTCGCGGCGGCCGACGTGCAAATCCTCAACCAGGAGGTCGGACCCGCCTTCGATCGCCTGATTGCTTTGGTGCGCAGCACATCCGGCGACGACCGCACCCGAGTGCGCACCAGGTTGGTCGAGCTTTTCGAGCTCTTCGACCCGACTGACCCCGAGGTCGTCGCCGGGCGGCGCAACCTCGCCAACGCGCTGTACTGAGGTTTACTCGGGGGCCAGCCACAGCGCCGACGTG
>NZ_LZMG01000353.1:0-1590 GCF_001673615.1 Mycobacterium sp. 1245499.0 | reverse complement strand
GGCCAGGTCCAGGTGGTCGACGGCGACCCGCTGGCATTCAAGATCACCACCCAGCTCGATTTGCTGCTGGCCGAGACCGTCGTGCGCCGGTGAACGCCGTGCCGCCGCTTCCCCGGGTGGGCCTGGGCGTCGATGTGCACCCGATCGAACCGGGACGGCCGTGCTGGCTGCTGGGTCTGCAATTCGGCGACGCCGACGGCTGCGCGGGGCATTCCGACGGCGACGTGGGGGCGCACGCCCTGTGTGACGCGGTGTTGTCGGCGGCCGGGCTCGGCGACCTCGGGACGGTGTTCGGGGTCGACGATCCGCGCTGGAAAGGCGTCAGCGGCGCCGACATGCTGCGCCATGTCGCGGATCTGGCGTCGCACCACGGTTTCCGGGTCGGTAACGCCGCCGTACAGGTCATCGGCAACCGGCCGAAGGTCGGTCCGCGCCGCGCCGAGGCGCAGCGGGTGCTGTCGGAATTGCTGGGCGCGCCGGTGTCGGTGTCGGCGACGACGACCGACGGGTTGGGGCTGACCGGACGCGGTGAGGGCCTCGCCGCGATCGCCACCGCGCTGGTCGTCTCCACCGGGTAAGCCGCGCAGCGCCGGGCGCCGGGGAACTACCCGGTAAGCTGGCACGTCGTGACCGATCAGGCCCGCTTGCGGCTACACGACACGGCAACCGGCGCCGTGCGTGATTTCGTTCCGCTGCGCGAGGGTCACGTCTCCATCTACCTGTGTGGTGCGACGGTCCAGGGCCTGCCGCACATCGGCCACGTCCGCAGCGGGGTGGCCTTCGACATCCTGCGCCGATGGCTGATCGCGCGCGGCTGCGACGTCGCGTTCATCCGCAACGTCACCGACATCGACGACAAGATCCTCAACAAGGCCGCCGCGGCGGGCCGGCCGTGGTGGGAATGGGCGGCCACCTACGAGCGGGCCTTCAGCGCCGCCTACGACGCCCTGGACGTGTTGCCGCCGTCGGCCGAGCCGCGGGCCACCGGGCACATCACCCAGATGGTCGAATTAATGGGACGGCTGATCGAAACCGGTCACGCCTACGCCGCCGGCGGCGACGTGTACTTCAACGTGCTCAGCTATCCCGAATACGGGCAGCTGTCCGGGCACAAGATCGACGACGTCCATCAGGGCGAGGGCGTGGCCACCTGCAAACGCGATCAGCGTGATTTCACGCTGTGGAAGGCCGCCAAGCCCGGCGAGCCGTCCTGGCCGACCCCGTGGGGCCGCGGCCGCCCCGGGTGGCACCTGGAATGTTCCGCGATGGCCCGCACCTATCTGGGGCCGGAGTTCGACATCCATTGCGGCGGAATGGATTT
This sequence comes from Mycobacterium sp. 1245499.0, assembly GCF_001673615.1. Classification (NCBI taxonomy): domain Bacteria; kingdom Bacillati; phylum Actinomycetota; class Actinomycetes; order Mycobacteriales; family Mycobacteriaceae; genus Mycobacterium; species Mycobacterium sp. 1245499.0. The sequence goes on along the minus strand of NZ_LZMG01000353.1, from coordinate 269 downwards.
GGTCTTCCCGCACCACGAGAACGAGATCGCCCAGAGCCGTGCCGCCGGCGACGGGTTCGCCCGCTACTGGCTGCACAACGGCTGGGTGACGATGGGCGGCGAAAAGATGAGCAAGTCGCTGGGCAACGTGCTGGCCATACCGGCGCTGCTGCAGCGGGTGCGCGCGGCCGAGCTGCGCTACTACCTGGGCAGCGCCCACTACCGGTCGATGCTGGAGTTCTCCGAGACCGCGCTGCAGGACGCGGTGAAAGCCTATGTCGGCGTTGAGG
>NZ_LZMG01000352.1:0-885 GCF_001673615.1 Mycobacterium sp. 1245499.0 | reverse complement strand
CACCGCCGCGATGGCGTTCGAAATCGGTTCCACCAACCTGGTGGTGGAACTGGGCATCATCCTGGCGCTGCTGATGGGCTGGCAATTCACCGCCGCCGAATTCGTCGGCGGCCCACTGATGATCGTCGCGCTCGCCGTGCTGTTCCGGCTGTTCGTGCGTTCGCGACTCGTGGACGCCGCCCGCGAGCAGGCCGAGCGGGGAATCGCCGGATCCATGGAAGGCCATGCGGCCATGGATATGTCGATCCAGGGCGAGGGCTCGTTCTGGCGACGGCTGTTTTCCCCGGCGGGCCTCACCTCGGTTTCACACGTGTTCGTGATGGAGTGGCTGGCGATCCTGCGCGACCTCGTGCTGGGCTTGTTGATCGCCGGCGCCGTCGCGGCCTGGGTACCCGAAAAGTTCTGGCAGGTCTTCTTTTTGGCCGATCACCCGGGCCTCTCGGCGCTGTGGGGCCCGATCGTGGGGCCCATTGTGGCGATCGTGTCCTTCGTGTGCTCCATCGGCAACGTGCCGCTGGCCGCGGTGCTGTGGAACGGAGGCATCAGCTTCGGCGGTGTCATCGCCTTCATCTACGCCGACCTGTTGATCCTTCCGATCCTCAACATCTACCGCAAGTATTACGGCACCAAGATGATGCTGACGCTACTGGGCACCTTCTACGCCGCTATGGTGGCCGCCGGATATCTGGTCGAATTGGTCTTCGGCACAACACATCTCATTCCCAAGCAGCGCAACGCGACGGTGATCGAGGCGTCGATCTCCTGGAACTACACGACGTGGCTCAACATCGCCTTCCTGATGCTCGCGGCAGTCCTGATCGCCCGGTTCGTCACGTCCGGAGGTCTGCCGATGGTGCGCATGATGGGCGGCTCCCCCGAGGCCGG
>NZ_LZMG01000351.1:0-25718 GCF_001673615.1 Mycobacterium sp. 1245499.0 | reverse complement strand
CGTCCTGTGCCGAGGGCGGCGTGCTGGGCATCGTCTGCGCCTCCATCGCCTCGGTGATGAGCACCGAAGTGATCAAACTCATTACCGGGATCGGCGAGTCGTTGCTGGGCCGGTTGATGATCTACGACGCGTTGGAGATGACCTACCGCACCATCGCGATCCGCCGGGACCCGTCGGATTCGTCGCGGCCGAAGATCACCGGGCTCGTCGACTACGAGCAGCTGTGCGGCGTGGCGCCGGAACCCTCGGCACAGGACGGCACGGAGCCGGCCGGCGGAGGCTCGGGGTACAGGTCGCGATAGTTGAGCCCGCGTCCGTTAGGGGCGTCCTCCCAGCACACCGAGACCTGGCCCTCGAAGCGGTAGATCGATCCCCACACGTAGGGCTTTTTCGCCAGCACCGCCGCGTCGTTGGCCAGATACCGGGTGGCGAAGTTGTCGGTGCCGTCCACGACCAGGTCATAGCGGCCGAACAACGCCACGGCGTTGGTGGAATCCAGCCGGAACTCGTGCAGCCGCACGTCCACCAACGGGTTGATCGCTGCGATGGAGTCGCGCGCCGACTGCGCCTTGGACCGTCCGACGTCGGCCACCCCGTGGATGATCTGGCGCTGCAGGTTCGACTCGTCGACCACGTCGAAATCGACGATGCCGATCGTGCCCACGCCCGCGGCCGCCAGGTAGAGCAGCGTCGGCGCGCCGAGGCCACCGGCCCCGATCACCAGCACCCGGGCGTTCTTGAGGCGCTTCTGCCCGGCGAGCCCCAGGTCCGGAATGATCAGGTGCCGGCTGTAGCGGGCCACCTCGTCGCCGCTGAGGTGATCTGCGGGCGCCACCAGCGGCGGCAGCGACGTCGACACTTGCGAAACATCTCCTCGATCGGATTCTCCCCACCATCTCAGCAGGCCGACGGACCGGCGGCAATCAGGCGACGCGCGGGCCGGGTTGGCTCAGCTCACGAATCGGCCGATCGCGACGAAGGCCGCGAGCAGCAGGAGAATCACATTGATCGGCAAAGGTTGCCGCTCGTTACGGGTCAGGTGGACGCGCAGTGCCCCGATCTGGACGATGACCAGGCCGACCGCAGCGATCGGGGTCAGGATGCGGGCGATGCCGGTCGCCTCGGGCAGGATCACACCGAGCGCGCCGAGGATCTCGACCGCGCCAACGGCTTTCACGGCCGCGTCCGAGTTGTCCTTCATCCAGTCGAGCCGGCCCGTTGCCACGAGTTGCTCGCGCGGTCGAATGATCTTGAGCCCGCCCGCGGCGAGATAGACGAATGCGAGCAGGCCCTGCGCCGTCCACAGTGCGATGTTCACGAAAGTCCCCAATCCTTACCATTTGTGTGTAACCACATCGTGTGTCAGCGATGGGGCACCCACAAAAGGCACACCGATGTATGCATCCAGGAAGCAGACTTCGCTATGACGCACATCACAAAGACGACGCGGATACCCGAGGGCGGTGCGGTCCGGGAGGTGCTCGATCGCATCGGCGACAAGTGGAGTCTGCTGGTGATCGGCACGCTGCGCGGCGGACCGATGCGGTTCGGCGGGTTGGCGGAGGCCGTGGCGGGCATTTCGCAACGGATGCTCACCGTGACGCTCAAACACCTGGTCGAAGACGGCCTGGTCGAGCGCACGGCCTACGCCGAAGTGCCGCCGCGAGTGGAATACGAGTTGACCGAGCTCGGGCGAACGCTGCTACCGCTGGTGATCTCCCTCGCCGAGTGGGCGATGGCGCACCGCGACGAGATCAATGCCAACCGCAGCGGTAGCAAGCGGCGGTCGGTCAGGCGATCGGGTACGGCCAGGGATTGAACCGGCAGGTCTTGCCGTCGGCCTTGACGACGTCGGGGTCGAACTGCGCGGCGTCGTTGTTCGACGTAGAGAACGTCTGCTGCATCATCACCGGCGCCAGGGCGTTCTGCTGCTCGCAGGGCTCGTGGTGCAGGTATCCGATGGCGTGGCCGACCTCGTGGTTGATCACGTACTGCCGGTAGGAGCCGATGTCACCTTCGAACGGCACGGCTCCCCGTACCCAGCGCGCTTCGTTGATGAACACCCGCGCCTCCCGGTTGGCACCGAATACCGGGTTGTAGCAAGAGGTTTCGAGCCGGAATTCATAGCCGCACCCTTCGCGCACCGTCACCGGCGAGACCAGCGAGATCCGAAAGTCGGGTTTGGCCCCACTGGTTCCGTCGATCCGGATGAACGCGAACTGCGGGTTGTGCGTCCAGCCCTTCGGATTGGCCAGCGTCTGGTCGACCATCTGGGCGAAGGCGTCGTCGCCGCCGAACATCGTCGGGTCGATGCCGTTCTCCACTTCGACGGTGTACCTGAACACCTTGGCGGTGCCCTGCCCGATCTGTGGCGTGGCGCCCGGCACGACGTGCCAGGTCTTGTCGCCCGCTTCAGTGAACGGGCCGCCGTCCGGCAGGGTCCCGGCCGGCAGGTTGGCGTCGAATGCGGCCAGCCCGCGCGGCGGGGCGTCGATGATCGTGGTGCCCACCGCGCCGATGGCCGGCGGGCTCTGGATGGGTTTGTTGGCCGTCGGCATGGGGGCGCCGGTGCCCGTCACCGTCTGGTACATCACCACCGCGGTGAGCACCACCAGGACGGGCAGGGCGTACGCGCGCCACCCGTAGGTGGAGACGAAGCGGCCCAGCCAGGTCTGCTTGCGCCATTGTCGCGGCCGTTCACGGTCGGCCCGGGGTCGTCCGGCTTCCCGCGCGATCGGGTCGCGCAGCGCCCGCAGCGGCTCTCGCCACTCGTCGCGTAGCACCGGCACGCGACCGGTGCCGCGTGGGGGCCGCGGGGACGTCATTTCCCCAGGATTACACAGGCAGGCACCGCCGCCGCCGGTGGCGCGCCCGAATCCACCGTCCGACACCGCTTCTGCCAGCGGCGACGACGGCGATGACGGTCGCATCGACCGGTCGGGTAGTAAGGTCTCTTCCACGGGCTGCGAGCGGTTGGCCCCCATTTTCCGAGAGGGCCGGCCGCCGACAATCAGATGAGGACTCGATGAGCGAACTCGCCAAAGTGCCGGCGCGGCGCGCCGTCAGATCGGCTGACCGCGGTCGGCCGGACGGGGCCGCGGTTTCCAACCGGCGAGGCAACCGGTTGCCCCGCGACGAGCGGCGCGGCCAATTGCTCATCGTGGCCAGCGACGTGTTCGTCGACCGCGGCTACCACGCGGCCGGCATGGACGAGATCGCCGACCGCGCCGGAGTTAGCAAACCCGTTCTGTATCAACACTTCTCGAGCAAGCTCGAGCTGTACCTCGCGGTGCTGGCGCGGCACGTGGAGAACCTGGTCTCGGGTGTTCAGCAGGCGCTGAGCACCACCACCGACAACCGGCGCCGGTTGCACTCCGCGGTGCAGGCCTTCTTCGATTTCATCGAGCACGACAGTCAGGGTTACCGGCTGATCTTCGAGAACGATTACGTCACCGAACCCGAAGTGGCCGCCCAGGTGCGCGTCGCCACCGAATCCTGCATCGACGCGGTGTTCGCGTTGATCAGCGAGGATTCGGGGCTGGACCCGCACCGGGCCCGGATGATCGCGGTCGGTCTGGTCGGAATCAGCGTCGACTGCGCCAGGTACTGGCTGGATTCCGACCGCCCGATCTCCAAGGCGGACGCGGTCGACGGCACCGTGCAGTTCGCCTGGGGCGGGCTGTCACACGTGCCGCTTACCCGCTCCTAGCGCGCCTTGCCGGCGTGTTTGCCGGTTTCGGCGCTGATCCCGAAGCCCACCCGGCGCGCGTCGGCGGCGCCGATCTCCACGTAGGCGATCTTGGCGGTGTGAATCAGGAAGCGGCGGCCCCGCTCGTCGCTCAGCCGCAGCAGGCCCGACGGATCGCTCAGTGCGGCGCTGACCAGATCTTCGACCTCGGCGGGCGTCTGGGCGCTGGCAAGGACCAGCTCGCGCGGACTATCCGTGATACCGATCTTGACCTCCACGGTCACCCCTTCCATGGGTCTTGCAGTCATTCCGCAGCTCTTGAAGTCCCGGCCCTGTCAGCAGCAGGCTAGTGGACGCGGCCGACCCCCACCTCGTCGCATCCCCACACTTCGCGGTCAGCGAAACCGGTCGCGGCCCGATAACGATTCGCTCTCAGGTTGTCTCACCCACCCGCGCGATACCCGATCCGTGTTTTCCCATGGCTAACTTCGGCACCATGGGTACCACGTTGCCGCACCTTGACGACAGGATCCGGGCATACCCCGACGACGACGACGTTGACGACGCCTGCGATACCGATCCCTACCTGAACGCCGACTACAACTGGACGGGCTGGCCCGCCGACTCGCGCTGGCGCCCCGCCACCGCGATCGTCGGCGCGGTGGTGGCCCTGGGCGCCATCGCCACCGCCGTCATCATCAACAGCGGCGACAGCGCGTCCACCAAGGCCACGCTGGGCGCCCCGGCTCCCCACCCGGTGACCTCGGCACCCGCGACCACCAAGGCGTCCGTGCCGCCCAGTTCGTCCCCGGCCCCCGCGCAGTTACCGGCCGAAACCTTCACGACGGTCACCACGCCCAGCGCCGCGCCCACCGCGCCGCCGGGGGCGGCCGCGCCCACCGTCGCGCCGCCGCTCGCCGCGGCACCGCCGACGGCCGCGGTCGATCCGCGCACCGTCGTCTACAGCGTGAACGGAACCAAGCAGCTGCTGGACCTGGTGAACATCGTCTACACCGACGCGCGCGGCGTGCCGCAGACCGAGTTCAACGTGTCGCTGCCCTGGTCGAAGGTGGTGGTGCTGAACCCGGGTGTGGAAACCGAATCCGTGGTGGCGACCAGCTTCTACGGTCGGCTCAGCTGCTCGATCTTCAACGCCGCCGGTCAGCGGGTGATCGCCTCGGCCAACACCTCGAACATGGCGACCTGCGCGCGCTGAGTTAGCTGAGTTTGATGGCCTCAGCTCAGGCCGAGTTCGTGCATGCGCCGGTCGTGCGTCTGCTGCATCCGGTCGAAGAAGGCGTTGAGCTGGCCCAGCCCGCCGGCGCCGGCCATCACCAGGTCCACCAGCTCGTCGTGGTCGGCCAGCAGGTACTGGGCCTGGGTGATCGCTTCGCCGAACAGGCGGCGTGACCACAGCGCCAGCCGGCTGCGCTGCTTGCCGCTGGACGTCACGGCGGCGCGCACCTCGGCGACGACGAACTGCGAGTGCCCCGTTTCCGACAGCGCCGCGCGCACCACGTCGGCAACCTCGTCGGGCAGCCGGTCGGCGATCTCCAGGTACAGATCGGCCGCCAGGGCGTCGCCGACATACGTTTTCACCAAGGCCTCCAGCCACGTGCTGGGCATGGTCAGCCGGTGGTAGTTCTCCAGCGCAGAGACGTATTTCGACATCGCCGACACCACGTCGACGCCGCGGCTTTCCAGCGCGTCGCGCAGCTGCTCGTAGTGCTGCATCTCGGCGGCGGCCATGCTCGCCATCGATATCCGTCCGCGCAGGTCAGGGGCCATCCGCGCCTCGTCGGTGAGCCGGTAAAACGCGGCGATCTCGCCGTAGGCCAGGACCGCGAACAGCTCGTTGACACCCGGGTGATCGGCCGACAACCGCGGGGCGGGTGAATCGTCGATTCGGTCGTCGGCCAGATCGGTTTCGGAGGGCTCGCAGGAGGGCCGGGTCATGGCAACACTGTAGTCGGCTGACGTAGCGCGAAATGGGAGCCAGCTGTCGACCAGCTATCATGTAGGTAGATGGCGGCTGTATTCATGCCAGATTTTGTTTTTCAAGCCGCTATCGGCGAAATGTGCGTGCACAGCTGGCCCGCCCTAACTGGGCCCTCCCAGACTGAGCCAGGGCCGGCGACTCGGCGACGTATTCGGAGTCGGAACTCGTGCGCGCGTGACCGCGACAGAGAAATACCGACACAACCCGATACGTCACCGAAAGGCTACTTACCCACGCATGACTGCACCCACCAGCACAACTGAACTGACCCCCCAACCGACATTTGCGCAACTCGGCGTCCGCGACGAAATCGTGCGCGCCCTCGCCGAAAAAGGGATCGAAAGCCCTTTCGCCATCCAAGAACTGACCCTGCCCATGGCGCTCGCCGGCGACGATCTGATCGGCCAGGCCCGCACCGGCATGGGCAAGACCTTCGCCTTCGGCGTGCCGCTGCTGCAGCGCATCACCGCCGGCACCGCCGCCCGCCCGCTCAACGGCACCCCGCGGGCGCTGATCGTGGTGCCCACCCGGGAGCTGTGCCTGCAGGTCACCGATGACCTGACACTGGCGGCCAAGCACCTGACCGCCGATGAGGGCCGACCGCTGTCGGTGGTGCCGATCTACGGCGGTCGCCCCTACGAACCGCAGATCGAGGCGCTGCGCGCCGGCGCCGACGTCGTGGTGGGCACCCCGGGCCGGCTGCTCGACCTGAGCCAACAGAACCACCTGCAACTGGGCGGGCTGTCGGTGCTGGTGCTCGACGAGGCCGACGAGATGCTCGACCTCGGCTTTTTGCCCGACATCGAGCGGATCCTGCGCCAGATCCCGACCGACCGGCAGTCGATGCTGTTCTCGGCGACCATGCCGGACCCGATCATCACGCTGGCCCGCACCTTCATGAACCAACCCACCCACATCCGGGCCGAAGCGCCGCACTCGGCGGCCACCCACGACACCACCGTCCAGTACGTCTACCGGGCGCACGCCCTGGACAAGGTCGAACTGGTCAGCCGCGTGCTGCAGGCCGAGGGCCGCGGCGCGACGATGATCTTCACCCGCACCAAGCGCACCGCGCAAAAGGTGGCCGACGAGCTGGCCGAGCGCGGTTTCGCGGTGGGCGCGGTGCACGGCGATCTGGGGCAGGTCGCCCGCGAGAAGGCGCTGAAGGCCTTCCGGTCCGGGGAGATCGACGTGCTGGTCGCCACCGACGTCGCCGCCCGCGGTATCGACATCGATGACATCACCCACGTCATCAACTACCAGATCCCCGAGGACGAGCAGGCCTACGTGCACCGCATCGGCCGCACCGGCCGCGCCGGCAAGACCGGTATCGCGGTCACCCTGGTGGACTGGGACGAGCTGCCCCGCTGGGCGCTGATCGACAAGGCGCTGGGGCTGGATTCCCCCGAGCCCGCCGAGACCTACTCCAACTCTCCGCATCTGCGCGCCGAGCTGAACATCCCCGCCGAGGCCGCCGGCAGAGTGGGCGCCGCCCGCAAGCCGCAGGGCCAGCGCCGCAGCGGCGACCGCGACGGCACGAAGCCGGAGCAGAATTCGGAAAGGCCCGCGCGCCGCTCCGGCACCCGGCGGCGCACCCGCGGCGGCCAGCCCGTCGCCGCGCACCCGTCGGGCAATGGTGCGGCCAGCAGCAACGGCGACGCCGCCGCGGAAACGCCGGCCGGCTCGCCCCCGGGCAACGCCGGCTCCACCCGGCGCCGCCGCCGGCGTCGCAAGCCCGCCGAAGGCCAAGCCGCCACCGCGGCCGCCGCCCCGCAGAGCAACTAACAACACCCGCACCGCCGCATGGTCAGACCCGAGCGTCGCACCAAGGGCGACCTGCTCGCCGCCGCGGCCATCGCGGTCGCGGTCGCCGCGGTCGCGGCATTGATCTGGTGGACCAGCGACGCCCGGGCCACCACCAGCCGACCCGCGGCCGTCCCCGCACCCAACCCGACCCCGGCCAAGCAGGTGCCGGCCGGCCTCAAGCAGCTGTGGAGCGCCGCGAGTCCGGCCACCACGGCCCCGGTGGTCGCGGGCGGGGAGGTCGTCACGGGTGCGGGCCGCCGGATCGACGGGCGCGATCCCGACAACGGCCAGTCCCGCTGGAGCTACGCGCGCGACATCGACCTGTGCGGGGTCACCTGGTTGTACCGCTACGCCGTCGGGGTCTACCGCGACGAGCGCGGCTGCGGGCAGGTCAGCACCCTGGACGGCTCCACCGGTCGCCGGGGGCCGGCCCGCAGCGGTTACGCCGATCCGCGGGTGCGGCTGTCCTCCGACGGCATGACGGTGTTGTCGGCCGGTGACACCCGGCTGGAACTGTGGCGCTCGGACATGGTCCGGATGCTGGTGTACGGCGAGACCGACGCGCGGGTGAAGCCGTCGACGCGCGGACTGCACTCCGGTTGCCGACTGATCTCGGCCGCGGCCAGCTCGCAGGCGGTCTCGGCGCTGGAGAGCTGCGCGAACCAGGCCGACCTGCGGTTGGTGCTGCTGCGCCCGGGCAAGGACGACGACGAACCGCAGCAACACCTGGTCGCCGAGCCGGGCATCGCGCCGGATTCGGGCGCCCGGGTGCTGGCCGTCGCGGAGAACACCACCGCGGTGTACCTGCCGGCGCCGCAGCCCCGGGTCGACGTGATCGACGAAACCGGCGCCACCGTGTCGAGCACCCCGCTGCCCAAGCCGCCGTCGCGCACGTCGGCCGTTTCCCACCCCGGCAGCCTGATCACCTGGTGGACCGGCGATTCGCTGATGGTCTTCGACGCGAACACCGTGGCGCTGCGCTACACCATCGCCGCGGGCGACAAGACGGCGCCGTTGGGGCCCGGCGTGATGATGGCGGGCCGGCTACTGGTGCCGGTCACCGGCGCGATCGGCGTCTACGACCCGCTCAGCGGCGCCAACGAACGCTACATTCCGGTCGACCGCTCGAGAAGCGTCCCGCCGGACGGCAAACCGGTGTTCCCGGCCGTGATCGGGTCCCGGGTCCTCGAGCAGCGCGGCGACACGCTGGTCGCGCTGGGCTGACCGCGGCCGCAGCTCTTGCCGTCGAGTGTGAATCGTTGGCCTTCGGTGTGGATCCGCGGCGGCGACACGCCGATCGGGCCCGCCGCCAGTGCACAGTCAACGCCGTCAGCTCACACTCAAAGCCGCGCTGGGCTGACCCCGGCCGCTTACACCTCGACGGTGAACGTCGGCAGCGGCTTGCCGCTCTTCCAGTGCTTGAGCAACGCTTGCGCCAGCTCGCCGTAGGCCACCGCGCCCTTATTCTTGCGGCCGGCCATCACCGACGAGCCCGAGGCGCTGGCCTCGGCGAACCGCACGGTCCGCGGGATCGGCGGGGCCAGCACCGGCAGGCTGTAGCGATCGGCGACGTCGAGCAGCACGTCGCGGGTGTGGGTGGTGCGCGAGTCGTACAGCGTCGGCAGGGCGCCGAGCAGGCGCAGCTCCGGGTTGGTGATCTGCTGGACGTCGGCGACGGTGCGCAGGAACTGGCCGACCCCGCGATGCGCGAGGGTCTCGCATTGCAGCGGCACGATGACCTCGTCGGCGGCGGTCAGCCCGTTGAGGGTGAGCACGCCCAGCGACGGCGGGCAGTCGATGATCACCACGTCGAAGTCGTCGCCGAGTTTGGCCAGCGCGCGCTTGAGCGCGTATTCGCGGCCGGCCCGCATCAGCAGCATCGCTTCGGCGCCGGCCAGGTCGATGTTGGCCGGCATCAGCGTCATTCCCTCGGCCGTCTCGACCAGGGCGGCGTTGGGCTCGACGTCGCCGAGCAGCACCTCGTGCACGGAGACCGGCAGCTTGTCGGGGTCTTGCCCCAGCGAGAAGGTCAGGCAGCCCTGCGGATCGAGGTCGACCAGCAGCACCCGCTTGTTCTCGTCCACCAACGCCGCCCCTAGCGACGCGACCGTGGTCGTCTTGGCGACACCGCCCTTTTGGTTGGCCACCGCCAATACCCGTGTCTTACTCACCGGCGCCGCCACCTCATCGCTGTCTCCCCACCTGCCTCGTCGCGTGCGGTTTACAGTGCCATCCTGGCATGTTCGCCCGCCGTGCGCTCCGGCCTGAGCAACCACCGCGAGTCGTCCGGCAGAATCGGTCGATATGGGCTTGCACAATCACCGTCTGGTGCTGCTGCGCCACGGCGAGACCGAGTGGTCGAAATCCGGCCAGCACACCGGCCGCACCGAGGTCGAGCTGACCGAGGCCGGCCGTACGCAGGCCGAGCTGGCCGGCGGGGTGCTCGCCGAGCTCAAACTCGTTGACCCGCTGGTGATCAGCAGCCCGAGGCAGCGGTCGCTGACCACCGCGCAGCTGGCCGGGCTGACCGTCGACGAGGTGACCGAGCTGCTGGCCGAGTGGGACTACGGCTCGTACGAGGGCCTGACCACGGAGCAGATCCAGGAGACGGTGCCCGATTGGCTGGTGTGGACGCACGGCTGTCCGGCCGGTGAGACGGTCGCGCAGGTCAGTGAGCGCGCCGACGCCGCCGTCGCGACCGCGCTGGAGAACATGCAAGCGCGCGACGTGGTCTTCGTCAGCCACGGTCATTTCTCCCGCGCGGTCATCACCCGCTGGGTCGAACTGCCGCTCGTGGAGGGTAGCCGCTTCGGCATGATCACCGCGTCGGTCGCGGTCTGCGGTTTCGAACACGGGGTGCGCCAGCTGCGGGCGCTCGGATTGACCGGTCAGTGAATCGCGAAGACGACGATGCGCGCCGCGCGGCGGCGCGAGACGGGGGTCCCCCCAGCCGCGAAGCGGCTAAGGGGCGAGTCGAGCAGCACAATCACGAACCGCCGTTCGCGCTGTGCGGGCCGACGCGGACCCTGATTGCCGACGGGGCGCGGCACCGCTACCGCGACGTGGGCGCCGCGCAGGCCGCGCTGCGATCGGGTGAGGCGCCGATTGTGTTGGGGGCGTTACCTTTTGACGTCACGCGCCCGGCCGCGCTGCTGGCACCCGAGGCGGTGACCGCCACCGATGGGCCGCCGGACTGGCCGGCCGGCGCGCTGCCGCCGGTGCGGGTGGCGCGAGCCATTCCGGCGCCGCCCGACTACCGGGACCGGATCCGCCGGGCGTGCGAGCAGCTCGCCGCGGACGACAACCCGCTGCACAAGGTGGTGCTGGCGCGGGCCCTGCGGCTGGTCGCCGACGCCCCGTTGGACGCCCGGGTGATTCTCCGCCGGCTCATCGCCGCGGACCCGGCGGCCTACGGCTACCTGGTCGATTTGAGCGCCGCCGGCGAGGAGTATGCCGGTGCGGCGCTGGTGGGTGCCAGCCCCGAACTCCTGGTGGCGCGCCGCGGCGACCATGTCGAGTGCCGGCCGTTCGCCGGCTCGGCCCCGCGCGCCGCCGACCCGGACGCCGACGCCGCCAACGGCGCCGCGCTGGCCGCCTCGGCGAAGAACCGGCACGAGCACCAGCTGGTTATCGAGAACATCAGGACCGCCCTGGAACCGCTGTGCGACGAGCTGTCGATCGCGGCCGAGCCGCAGCTGAGCAGCACCGCCGCGGTCTGGCATCTGTGCACGCCGATCGCCGGCCGGCTGCGTGAAACATCAACGACCGCAATCGATCTGGCGCTGGCTCTGCATCCCACCCCGGCGGTCGGCGGGGTGCCGACCAAGGCCGCGATGCGGCTGATCGCCGAACTGGAGGGCGACCGCGGGTTCTACGCCGGGGCGGTGGGCTGGTGTGATGCCCGCGGCGACGGCCGCTGGGTGGTGTCGCTGCGCTGCGCGCAGCTGTCGGCCGACCGGCGCGTCGCGCTGGCCCGGGCCGGTGGCGGTATCGTCGCCGAGTCCGACCCCGACGACGAAGTCGCCGAGACGACAACGAAATTCGGCACGATCCTCAACGCCCTGGGAGTCGAGCGATGAGCCCAAACATCCGGCGGGCGTCGCAGCGGGACGCGGCCGCCATCACCGAAATGATCTACGCGCTGGCCGAATTCGAGCACGCCGTCGATCAGTGCACGGTGACCGAATCACAAATCGCGGCAGCCCTTTTCGGTGACCCACCGACGGTGTACGGGCATGTGGCCGAGGTGGACGGCGAGATCGCGGCGATGGCGCTGTGGTTCGTCAACTTCTCCACCTGGGACGGGGTGGCGGGCATCTACCTGGAAGACCTGTTCGTGCGGCCGCAGTTCCGCAGGCGCGGGCTGGCCCGCGCGCTGCTGGCCGCGCTGGCCGCCGAATGCGTGCAGCGGGGCTACACGCGGCTGTCCTGGGCGGTACTGAACTGGAACGCCGACGCCATCACGCTCTACGACGGGATCGGCGGGCAGCCGCAGAACGAATGGACGACCTACCGGCTGTCCGGGGCGTCGTTGGCGCGACTGGCGGAATCGCCCTGAGCGCCGGCGGCCCAGCGCACGGCGGCGGGGCTGAACAGCAATCCCAGCACGACCAGCGCCACGCCGCCCGCCGGAATCCCGAACCCCGGTTGGTGTGACCCGACGGCCAGGTACCAGGCCACCGGCAACAGCAGCAGCTGGGTGATCACGGCCAGCCCGCGGCCCCAGCGCCTGCCGCGGATCAGCGCGCGGCCCGCGGCGATCACGGCGGCACCGACCAGGACGAACCAGCCCGCCGTCGCCAGGCCGTTGACCACCTGCTGATCGGCTCCGGCGATCCCGCGAACCACCAACACCACCGCCACGATCAGCGCCGCAACCCCCTGCAGCACAACGATCAGGCCCGCGCGGCGAACGGCGGTCGGGGTGGCTGGCGGCGTCACAGCGTCAGCGTAGTCAGGGCGGCCGCCCGTTCCCCCACAGCGTGGCCTTAGGCGGCCCGCCTAAGCTCGTGCTTCATGCGGGCCGTGCTGATCGTCAATCCCACAGCAACTTCCACCACTCCGGCCGCGCGCGATCTGCTGGCCCACGCGCTGAAAAGCCGCCTGCAGCTCAGCGTCGAGCACACCAACCATCGGGGTCACGGCACCGAACTCGCGCAGAAGGCCGTGGCCGACGGTGCCGACCTGGTGGTCGTGCACGGCGGCGACGGCACCGTGAGCGGGGTGGTCAACGGCCTGCTGGGCCCGCCCGGGCCGCTGCCCGGCGGACCGGTGCCCGCGGTCGCCGTGGTTCCCGGCGGGTCGGCCAATGTGCTGGCGCGGTCCCTGGGCATCTCCACGGATCCGGTCGCGGCCACCAACCAGCTGATCCAGCTGCTCGACGACTACCAGCGGCGCGCCATCTGGCGGCGGATCGGCCTGATCGACTGCGGCGAGCGCTGGGCGGTGTTCAACACCGGCATGGGCGTCGACGCCGAGGTGGTGGCCGCGGTCGAGGCCGAGCGGAACAAGGGCGGCAAAGTTTCGGCATGGCGCTACATCCGCGCCGCGGTGCCCGCCGTCTGGGCCTACACCCGCCGCGACCCGATGCTGACGCTCGAACTTCCCGGCCGCGAACCCATCACCGGGGTGAGCTTCGCCTTCGTGTCGAACTCGAGCCCGTGGACGTTCGCCAACGAACGGCCGGTGTGGACCAACCCCGGCTGCAGCTTCGAGTCGGGCCTGGGGGTGTTCGCCCCTACCACCATGAAGCCGATCCCGACCCTGCGAATCGTGCGGCAGATGTTCGCCAAACGGCCCGCATTCAACTTCAAGCACCTCATCACCGAGGACGACCTGCCGAGCGTGCGAGTTACCTCGACCGGGGGCGCGGTCGCGTGCCAGTTCGACGGCGATTACCTCGGCGTGCGCGAAACCATGACGTTCAAAGCCGTCCCGGACGCGCTGGCCGTGGTCGCCCCTCCGCAACAGAAACGGCACTGAGCTGCGGTAATGCGATGCAGCGACCCGGGTGTGGGGAAAATTACCGGTCAAGTGGCCCATGGAGTGTAGTACAACGGAGTAAGGGCTTGGCTACGAGTTGATCAAAGTGAGATAGCCCACGAGCGAACTCACACTATTGACATCTGTTGAGCCTGTGAAACGATCAAAAGGTTGCATGCAGAAATTTACGCAGGAGTCCGGACTCCTTTTCTTCTGCACGCGTTAAACAGCCGAAGAAAATGGCCGTGCGCCTTGCTGCGCACTCAGTGAGGAGTAAAGACGTATGGATTGGCGCCACAAGGCGGTCTGTCGTGACGAAGACCCGGAGCTGTTCTTCCCGGTAGGGAACAGCGGCCCGGCGCTCGCGCAGATCGCTGACGCGAAACTGGTCTGTAATCGGTGCCCGGTGACCACAGAGTGCCTCGGTTGGGCCCTGAACACGGGCCAGGACTCGGGCGTCTGGGGCGGCATGAGCGAAGACGAGCGGCGCGCACTGAAGCGTCGCAACGCCCGGACCAAGGCCCGCAGCGGGGTTTAACCCAGATAACGCAAACCGTGCGGCCTCGACGAAAGTCGGGGCCGCACCTTTGCGTGCGGGTGCGCCGCGCGCCTACAACAGCAAACGGGTGCGCCGGCCGATCGGCACCCTCAGCACCACATCGGTGCCACGGGCGGGCGCCTGACGCATGCCCAGGGTGCCGTCCAGCTCGGCCGACACCAGGGTCCGCACGATCTGCAGCCCCAGGCTGTCGGAGGTCTCCAGGCTGAATCCTTCCGGCAGCCCGCGACCGTCGTCGTGCACCACCACGTCGAGCCAGCGCGCCGAACGCTCGGCGCGGATCGTCACCGAGCCCTCCTCGACCGCCGGGTCGAAGGCGTGTTCGATGGCGTTCTGCACGAGTTCGGTGATCACCATGATCAGCGCGGTGGCCCGGTCGGAGTCCAGCACGCCCAGGTCGCCGACCCGGTTGATGCGGATCGGCCGGTCCACGGACGCAACGTCATTCATGATCGGCAGGATCCGGTCGATCACCTCGTCGAGGTTGACCTGCTCGTCCACCGACATCGACAGCGCGTCGTGCACCAAGGCGATGGACGACACCCGGCGCACCGACTCGATCAGGGCCTCGCGCCCCTCGGCGTTGACCGTCCGGCGGGCCTGCAGACGCAACAGCGCCGCCACGGTCTGCAGGTTGTTCTTCACCCGGTGGTGGATTTCCCGGATGGTGGCGTCCTTGGAGATCAGGGCCCGGTCGCGGCGCTTGACCTCGGTGACGTCGCGGATCAGCACCGCCGCGCCGGCGCTGGCCCCGTCGACCATCAACGGCAGCGTGCGCAGCAGCACGGTGGCTCCCCCGGCGTCGACCTCCATGCGCATGCTGCGCCCGCCGGCGACCAGATCGCGCACGTGCTCGGCCACCTCCTGCGCCTCGAACGGGTCGGAAATCAGCGGGCGGGTGACCTCGATGAGGTTGTGCCCCTCCAGCTCGGTGGTCAGGCCCATCCGGTGATACGCCGACAGCGCGTTGGGGCTGGCGTAGGCGACGACGCCGTGCACGTCGAGGCGGATGAAGCCGTCGCCGGCCCGCGGGGTCGAGCGCGACATCACCACGTCCCCGACGTCGGGGAAGGTCCCCTCGGCGAGCATGTGGACCAGATCGGTCGCGCACTCGCGGTAGGCGATCTCCAGCTGACCCGACGCACGGTCGGCGGCCAGCGCGGTCTGATGGTGGGTCAGCACCGCCACCACCTTGCCGCCGTAGCGCACCGGCGACGCCTCGACATGGGTGCCCGGCAGCCACGAATCTTCCTGTCCCGCAGCGTCATTCCGCTTCGCGGTGCCCGACGCGAACGTCTCGGCCACCAGCGCCAGCCGGTCGGAGTCCACGGCGGTGCCCACCGCATCCGTCAGTAGCGCCGTGGGTGCGGTGTTCGGCCGGCACTGCGCCACACACACCAGCACGCCATCGTCGCGCCGCACCCACATCAGGTAGTCGGCGAAGGACAAATCGGCCAGCAGCTGCCACTCCCCGACCACGGCGTGCAGATGGTCCACCGCGTTGCCCGGCAGCATCGTGTGTTCGGCGAGCAGATCACCGAGAGTTGACATTGCTTACTCCCCGGGTCGTTCCCCGGCGGCTGATCGAAGGGGCCGGACGGCTAGCTGATGACCGCGATGAGGTCGCCCGCCTGAATGACGTCGCCCACCGACACGCTGACCTTGCTGACGGTGCCGCCGACCTCGGCCAGGACGGGGATCTCCATCTTCATCGACTCCAGCAGCACCACGACGTCGCCTTTGCCGATCTGGTCACCCTCGTTGACAACGACTTCGAGCACGCTGGCCACGATCTCGGCGCGCACATCCTCCGCCATCTTCACCCCACTCGTCTCGGCCTTCGCGCAGGCTGGCCGCTGGTTCATCACGGTTCTCTCGGGCCCATCAGGCTCGGATACATCGAACCACAGGACCCGTCGGGACCGCGGCACACGGCCCCCCGACAGGCCCCGACGAGGGCGAAGACACTGCACAGGACGTTCCATGAGAGAATGGTCGACAAGCCAACGGGCGCCGGGCGCCTGGTTTGACAAGCAATCACGGAGGTTTTCCATCATGGCCAAACGTGGCCGGAAGAAGCGCGACCGCAAGCACAGCAAGGCCAACCACGGCAAGCGGCCCAACGCCTAAAGGGACGCTACTGCGAACCCCGGATGATCGTGGTGCGGCGGATCTCGAGCCGTAACCGCTCACGCAATCCCTCGGGGGCCTTCTCGCCCCTGCACTTGGTGGCGATCAACGCCTTGATCCGCTCTTCGAGCCCATAGTGCTTGAAGCAGCCGGGGCACGCCTCGAGGTGCTTGCGTAACTGCTCGCGGGTGTCTGGGCCGCATTCACCGTCGAGCAGCAGCCAGACCTGGCGGATCACCTCCGCGCAGCCGACGCTGCCATGGGACTCGTCGTTGGGGCAGGCGTCGGGCGAAGCACCGCCCTGGCCGGAGAACTCGCTCATGACGACACCTCCTCGTGCGTCTGCTGACCGCGGTTGAAGCCCCGCTCCTTGGCGACGTCGGCCAATAGGCCGCGCAGCTGCCGTCGGCCGCGGTGCAGCCGTGACATTACCGTTCCAATGGGCGTATCCATGATCTCGGCGATTTCCTTGTACGGGAAACCTTCGACGTCGGCGTAATAGACCGCCATCCGGAATTCCTCCGGCAATGCCGCCAGCGCCTCTTTGATCTCCGAGTCAGGCAGCGCCTCGAGGGCCTCGACCTCGGCCGAGCGCAGCCCAGTCGACGAGTGCTCGGCGTTGGAGGCCAGCTGCCAGTCGGTGATCTCCTCGGTCGGATACTCCGCGGGCTGGCGCTGCTTCTTGCGGTAGCTGTTGATATAGGTGTTGGTCAAGATCCGGTACAGCCACGCCTTGAGATTGGTGCCGGCCCGAAACGAGCGGAAGCCCGCATAGGCCTTCACCATGGTCTCTTGCAGCAGGTCCTCGGCGTCGGCGGGATTGCGCGTCATGCGCAACGCGCCGCCGTACAGCTGGTCGAGCAGGGGAATCGCGTCGCGTTCGAATCGCGCCGTTAATTCCGCGTCCGTCTCTTCGTGCGCTGCGGGCTCGGGAATCTCGGGCCCCGTCACGCCATCGCGGCCATCGTCAGAGTCGGCCATGTCGATAAACCCGGTCCCTTCTGCGGCGGTGTCACCGGAGGCCACCGAAGGCGCCACCGGACTCGCAAGGAAGCCAGCCAACAGCTCCTCGCCTAACAGGCTCGTCGCCGTTGACACCACGCTGCTCCTCCCAATCTAAAGGCTGACCCCGACACCGTCCGTCCGGGTCCGCTGCACCGCATGTGAGACCGATTGGATCAACAGCGTGCGCGACCCCGCTATTTCCGCAGCGCGATCGGCCCGGTGGCGGTGCCGGCCGACCCGATCGGACCCCGATCCGGCCGATTCGGGCGTGGCGTTAGTGTGACGCCATGTCCCTGAACGGCAAGACCATGTTCATCTCCGGCGCCAGCCGCGGTATCGGCCTGGCCATCGCCAAGCGTGCGGCACAGGACGGTGCCAACATCGCGCTGATCGCCAAGACCGCCGAGCCGCACCCGAAGCTGCCGGGAACGGTGTTCACCGCGGCCAAGGAGCTCGAGGAAGCCGGCGGACAGGCCCTGCCGATCGTCGGGGACGTCCGCGACCCGGAGTCGGTGGAGGCGGCCGTGGCCAAGACCGTCGAGCAGTTCGGCGGCATCGACATCTGCGTCAACAATGCGTCGGCGATCAACCTGGGATCCATCACCGAGGTGCCGATGAAGCGGTTCGACCTGATGAACGGCATCCAGGTGCGCGGCACCTACGCCGTTTCCCAGGCGTGTATCCCGCACCTGAAAGGCCGGGAGAACCCGCACATCCTGACGCTGTCGCCGCCGGTGCTGCTGGGCCAGGAGTGGCTGAAGCCGACGGCGTACATGATGGCCAAGTTCGGTATGACGCTGTGCGCGTTGGGCATCGCGCAGGAGATGCGCGAGGAGGGCATCGCCTCGAACACGCTGTGGCCGCGCACGCTGGTGGCCACCGCCGCGGTGCAGAACCTGCTGGGCGGCGACGAGGCGATGGGACGCGCCCGCAAGCCCGAGATCTACTCCGACGCGGCCTACGTCGTCCTCAACAAGCCGTCCAAGGAGTTCACCGGCAACATGCTGTTGTGCGAGGACGTGCTGGTGGATTCCGGCGTCACCGACCTTTCGGTCTACGACTGCATCCCTGGCTCGAAGCTGGGCGTCGACTTCTGGGTGGATGGCGTCAACCCGCCGGGATACACCGGCCCCTAGCAGCCCTGAGGCATTACGGTGGCCGCCACACCGGGCATCGCCGCTTTGGTGAAAGCCGGTGTGGCGCACCAGGTTCTGACCTTCGATCACGATCCGCGGGCGCAGTCGTTCGGTGCCCAGGCGGTCGAAGCGCTCACCGCGGCGGCCGGCATCGAACCGGGACAGATCTACAAGACCCTCGTCATCACGGTGCCGAACGGATTGGCGGTCGCGATCGTGCCCGCGACCGCGCGCCTGTCGCTGAAGGCGGCCGCCGCGGCGCTGGGGGTCGCCAAGGCGGCCATGGCCGAGACTGCGGTCGCCGAGCGGAGCACCGGTTACGTCGTCGGTGCGGTCTCGCCGTTCGGCCAGCGCCGGCGACTGCCGACGGTCGTGGACTCCAGCGCGCTGCGCTGGGAGCGGCTGTTCTGCAGTGCCGGCCGTCGGGGCTGGGAGGTCGCGGTGGCGCCGCAGGACCTGATCCGCCTCACCGGCGCGGTCACCGCCGACATCAGCCGAACGTGACGACCACCTTGTCCGCGGCCCCCGGGGTGTGCGCCAGTTCGAGCGCCTCGCCGACGTTGTCGAACGGGATGGTGTGGCTGACGATCAGCGCGTATTTCTCCCAGTTCGCGACGAGATCCTTGGTCACCTCGAAGATCTCGTCGGGGTAGCCCATGGAGCCGAGGATGGTGATCTCGTTGCTCATCACGTTGACGAACTCGACGGGTACCGGTTCCTTGTGCACGCCAACGATTCCCAGCGTCGCGCCCCGCTGTGCGGCGGCCAGCGCGGTGTTGACGACGGCGGGCACACCGGCGGCGTCGAGGTAGATGTCGGTCCCGGCCTTGCCTGGAAACATCGATTCGCCCTCGCCGTGCAGTTCGATCAGGCGCGCCACCACGTCCTCGTCGGCCGAGTTGATGACGGCGTCGGCGCCGATCCGCAGCGCCTTGTCCAGCCGCCCGGGGATCAGGTCCACAACGACGACGTGGTAGACGCCAAGGGATTTGAAGGCAAGCACGGCGCCCAGCCCGATGGGCCCGGCCCCGAACACGACGACCTTGTCCGTCGGTTTGGGCCGGCAGCGGTTGGCGCCGTGGCGCGCGACGGCCATGGGTTCGTTGAGCGCGGCCACCTCCCACGGGATGTGATCCGGGATCACCTCGAGACTCGTTCCGCGAACCGCGTTTTCGATCAACAGGTAGTCGGCGAGTGCCCCGCTGGCCCCGCCGTTGCCGATGATGCCGCTGGGCGCGGCCATCGGGTTGATGACGACGTGATCGCCGACGGTAAGCCCACTCACCTGCGCACCGACCTCGACGACCTCACCGGCCGGCTCGTGCCCGAGCGGGGTGTGCCCCTGGCGCGGCGGGATGCCGCCGATGGTGATGTAGAACGCGTCCGAACCGCAGATGCCGCAGGCGCGCATCCGCACCAGGACGTCGCGGGGCCCGACGGTGGGCCGTTCGGTGTCGAGGACCTCCGCTTTGCCCGGTCCGGTGACCACGGATGCTTTCACGGTGTGCCCTCCAGCTCGATGTCGAAGGTGTCGAGATACTCGGCGAAGACCGGCGCCAGCGCTTCGACGCTCAACCCGTACTCATCAAGGCGATAGGCGTTGAGCGCGAACCGATCCTGCGGGTGCGCGGCGAGCCAATTGCGCATGCGGGCTTCGGTTTCGGCGGTCAGGGGTTCATCGGCCCACTCGTAGATGCGCCGCATCACGTCCATCGGGTCGCGCATCATCTCGTGGTAGTACATGTGGAAGAACCGCTCGTCGCCGATGCGGTCGCGCGCCCGCAGCGGGCGGTCGACGTGGTAGCGCAGCTGCCACATCGCGAGCCGGCCCATCTCGGTCTGGTCCAGCAGCTCGGTGTTCATCACCAGGCTCTGCGGCAACCGCCACAGGTTGCACAGCGACCCGGTCGCCTTGTACGGATCGCGGTGCGCCCAGATCAGCCGGGCGGCGGGAAACACCTTCAGCAGCGCCTCGATGTGCACCGAGTGCGACGGCATCTTCAGGCTCCAGTTGCCCGGCGCGGTGGACTGCAGCACCTGCAGGTAGCGCTTCTGGTATTCGTAGGTGCTGCTCATGTCGGCCTCGTCGAACAGCCAGCGCGCGTAACGGCCCGTCGGCAGGAACGAGTCCCAGGACAGGCCCTTGAAATCCTGGTTGTGGATGAACATGTCCTCGGTCGGACCGTCGGCGTCTTCCCAGTGCGGCAGCGGCATTTTCGCCTGCGTCACCATCTCGAGGATCTTGCGCTGCTCCTCCAGCAGGGCCAGGCAGCGCGGATCGGTGCGCAGCGTGTCGACGCCGGCGGGCGGTATGGGATCCACGCACTGCCAGTGCAACAGCGATCGCCGGGCCGGGTCCTGGTCGAGCAGGTAGCTGATGACCGTGGTTCCGGTGCGGGGCATGCCGAGCACGATCAGGGGCCGCTCGACGGGCGCGTCCAGCACCTCGGGGTGCGCCTGGATGTAGCCGTGCACCTGCATGCGCCGCCCCAGCGCGTTGGTGGCGTCGTCGAGCACCCGTTCGCGCCCGAACGGGGT
The DNA here is from genome assembly GCF_001673615.1 of Mycobacterium sp. 1245499.0. Taxonomy (NCBI): domain Bacteria; kingdom Bacillati; phylum Actinomycetota; class Actinomycetes; order Mycobacteriales; family Mycobacteriaceae; genus Mycobacterium; species Mycobacterium sp. 1245499.0. Next base: position 4,875 of record NZ_LZMG01000351.1, on the reverse strand, counting down.
GAACACCGGCGAGGTGTTGACCTCGTCGAGGATGAGCTGCAGTCCCGCGCGCCATGAGTCCGAGTCGATTTCGGTGAGGCCGGTGCGCCCCGCCGCCAGCTTGAAGACGTCGTCGGCGGTCGCGAGGTTGTCGAAGTCGCTCATGGCTCTAGACCGTCAGGTATCCGCCGTCGACGGCGATGGTGCTGCCGGTGATGTAGGAGGCGGCATCGGTACACAAGAACAGCGCCGCACCCGCGCAGTCCTGGGGCGTGCCGGGCCTGCCCAGCGGGGTGTGGAAGCCGATCTCGACGTCCATCACCTCGGGAATCCCCATGGCGGGGTGGGTCATTCGGGTGTCGATGAGCCCGGGCGCGATGGCGTTGACCCGGATGCCGTCATTGGCCCATCGGCGCGACAGGTTCATCGTCAGGGCGATCAGGCCCATCTTCGACGAGGCGTAGCCCGGGACGAAGACCGCCGAGCGGAACGCGGACATCGAGACGACGCTGACGACGCTCGCGCCGCCGGGGGCCTGGCTGGACTTGAGGCGCTCATGACAGCGCATGGTCAGCCGCATCGGGCCCAGCATGTTCTGCGTCACCGACGCGACGTAGCCGTCCGGGTCGTATTCGTCGCCCGCGGGATAGGGGCCGCCCGCGTTGTTGACCAGGATGTCCAGGTCGCCCAGCGAATCAGCGAGCGCGTCAACGGATTTCGGATCCTGGATCTGGCACTGACGGTAGGTGAATGCGCTCAGCTCCGTCTCGGGATACTCCGCGGCCGACCCGCGGGTCCCGGTCACGGTGACGGCGGCCCCGGCGTCGGCGAACGCGGCGGCGATCGCGTTGCCGATGCCACTGGTGCCACCGGTCACCAGCACGTGGGCGCCGGTGAAATCGAAGTTGACGGTGTTCATTCGGTCGTCCTCAATTCGTTGATCGACTTGGTGAGCCAGGCCTTTTCCCAGAAGTTGCCGGTATCGGCCAGCAGCGCCTCGTGGGCGTCGGCGGCAGCCGCCCGCGCACCGGCATGCAGCGGCTGGGCGGCCAGGATCAGGTCGGTGAGGTGGATGGCCTGCACCGGCCGTCCGGCGGTCAGGTGAGCCCGCGCCGCGTCCACGAGCACGTCGGCGCCGGCGGCGCTGACCACGTCGGCGGCCACCGAATCCGCTGGCACGCCGTATAGTTCGGTGGTCGAGCGGTGCCGGAACCATCCGGTGTACATCTCCCAGATCGCCCGCACGTTCCAAGACGTCTTGCCGTAGCCTTCGCCGATGTCGAGGTGCTCGGGGACCTTGACCTCGCGCATCGCGGTGTGAATGTCCGCGCCGGAGTTCATCAGCTCGGCGGTGCGGTCGTGCACGGCCTGCATCCCGTCCCGCATCGCGGTGACCTCCTCGGCGATGCGATCGGCGCCCTCGATGGGGTCGAAGTGGCCGGTGATCAGCCGCCGCGGCCCGTAGTCCAGCACGGTGTTCAGCGATTCGATGTAGAGGATCGGGTCGCGGTACCGGTCGCCGCGGATGGTCATCAGGTTCGGCACATGACCGAACAGCGGCCCGAACAGGTTGCCGGTGAACAGGATTCGATCCTCGGGCAGCCACACCACCAGCGCGTCGGTGGTCTCGCCGCCGGGCGTCCACGCCAGTTCGAACGTGCGCCCGCCGACCGTGAGGGTGTGGCGCTGGTCGAAGGTCGTGGTCGGCTCCGGAAACGAGAAGTCGATGGTGGCGGGGTCGATGGTCTTGAAGTGCTCGAGCATCGCGTCGGAGAACTTTCCGAAGGCGAACGACGTCTTGGGCATGCGGTAACCCATCAGCAGCGTGTTGTCGTCGCGCCAGTACCGGTAGTTGCGATGCATCACCACTTGGGTGTCCGCGTCGCGCAGCGTGTGCACCCCGCCCCAGTGGTCGGCGTGGCCCTGGGTGACGACGATCGCCCGGGTCGGGCCGGCCACGTCGGCAAAGGCCTTGCGATGCAACGGTCCTTCGAAGACCAACCCGCCGTTGACGATGACCCGTCCGTCGCCGGTGGCCACCGCATACGAATTGGAGACGCCCGGCGACATCCAGACGCCGTCGCCCAGGGCCTGCGCGGGAGTGTCCGTCGCCGCCGAAAGGTCGCTCGCCCCGGGGCGCTCGCGATGAATCCCTGCCATGACTGGCGATCCTCTACAGTTCTAGAGGTAAAGTCAATAACCTCGTCTCGGGAAGGAGGCGCTCATGACACTGCGCGGGCTGGCCGACAAGGTGGCCGTCGTCGTCGGCGGCGCCACCGGCCTCGGTGCGGCCACGGCCGCCCGGCTGGGCGAGGAGGGTTGCCGGGTGGTGATCGGTGACGTCGCCGTCGACGCCGCGCAGCGCACGGCCGCGCGCATCGCCGCCGCCGGCGGGACGGCGACCCCCGTGGCGTTCGACCTGGCCGACCCGGCGTCGGTCGCCGGCCTGATCGATTCCGCGGCAACGACTTACGGCGGAGTGGATCTGCTGTTCAACGTCGGCGCCGACATGGGCACCATCCGCGCCGACACCGACGTCGTCGACATCGACTTCGCCGTGTGGGACCGGGTGATGGCGGTGAGCCTGCGCGGGTATGTGGCGGCCATGAAATGCGCGATCCCGGAAATGCTCAAGCGCGGCGGCGGGGCGATCGTCAACATGTCCTCGGCGGCGGCGTTCCAGGGCGAGCCCGCGCGCCCGGCCTATGCCACCGCGAAGGCCGGCATCGGCGCGCTCACCCGACACGTCGCGTCGCGATGGGGCAAGGACAACATCCGGTGCAACGCGGTCGCGCCCGGGTTCACCGCGACCGAGGCCATCCGTGCGGTGCCGCAATGGCCGGACCTACAGGTCGCCGCACTCAAGCGCATCCGCGGCCCCCGCGTCGGCGAGCCGGGCGACGTCGCCGCGTTGGTCGCGTTCCTGCTGTCCGACGAGGGTGAATGGATCAACGGTCAGGTCGTCAACATCGACGGCGGCACGGTGCTGCGCTGAGGATGGAGATGGCCACCGACAGATCGCGCAGACGCAACGGCGACGCACGCCGTCGCGACCTGTGCGATGCCGCCATCCGGGTGCTGGCCGAGCACGGCTCGCGCGGGCTGACGCACGGTCAGGTGGACCGCGTCGCCGGCGTCCCCGAGGGCACCACGTCGTACTACTACCGCACCCGCGCCGCCCTGCTGCGCGGCGTCGGCAAGCGCGTCGCGGAGATCGATGTAGCCAACCTGCAGTCGGTGATCGACGAGCCGGTCGATCCGCTGTCGCCGTTCGCTCATTTGGCGCGGCTCACCATGATTCAGGCCAGCGGGGACGGGTTGATGCTCAATAGGGCGCGCCACGAACTGCTGCTCGGGGCCGCCCGCGATCCCGGTCTGGCCGAGACGTCGCAGGTGTTCGTCGCGCGGATCAACGCCATGGCCCACGACGCCATCGCCCACCTGCAGCCCGACACCCGTGACCCGGCGCTGCTCGACGCGCAGACCACCGCCGTCACCACGTTCATCGCCGGTGTCTTCACCCGGTTGGCCGCCGGCGACCGCAACGTCGGGGACGCCGAGCAACTCGGCCGGTTACTGGAGGCCGTGGCCACCGCGGTGGCGCTCGCGGCCCAGCGAAGTTGAGTTCCTGCGAAAACCACTCCCCGGCCCTCGATTCCGCATACCGTTGCCCGATGGACATCAAGCGTTTTGCCGCCGCGACTCTGCTGGCGATGGCCGGGCTGCTGACAATCGGTGTGGGCGTCAGCGGCGCCGACACGATCCAGACCGAGGGCAACTACCCCACGCGGGAGGCGTGTCAGGACGCCGGCCCGGGCGTGAAGGCCACGACCCCGGGCAGCTGGAACAACTTCTGGTGCATTCCGGACCGTAACGTCAACGGCAACTGGAAGTTGGTGCTCAGCAACTGATTCGGCGCCGTCGGTCGAGTCCATCGATTTCGGATACTGGAAACGCATATCGAAATCACTTGTGCCACTGTGGTTTCAGTAGTCCCTGGGCGCCGATTTTTGTCGGTGGTCCTCGCTAGTTTGGCGGTGTGAGTGATCAGCAGGATGTCGAGGCGGCGTTCGACGCGCTCGATGCCGCCTGGGATCGCGTGTGCGCGCTGAACGTCGATGCGCTGAAGCCCCGGCAACAGTTGGCGGTGTTGGCGCGCTGCGAAAAGCAGCGCCGGCGCATCCCAGCCGTCGAGCACCCCGTGATCAATTCCCTGGCCCGCCAAGCACCCTCCCCGGAACTCGGCGCCACGGTGGTCCACGCCATCGCCGAGGCGACGCTGATCAGCCGCGCTGAAGCCGCCCGCCGCCTCAACGAGGCGCGCGATTTGGGCCCGCGCCACGGCCTGACCGGCGAACCGCTGGGCCCGATGCTGCCCGCCACCGCCGCCGGACAACGCCGGGGCGAGCTGGGCGCGGGCCAGGTGGCGGTGATCCGCAAGTTCTACCACCAGCTGCCCGGCTGGATCGACATGCCGACCCGCGAGCGGGCCGAAGCGCGGCTGGCCACCGAGGGCAGCCGGTTTCGCCCCGAACAACTCGCCGGGTTGGCCCGCACCCTGGCCGACTGCCTCAACCCCGACGGCACCTACACCGACGACGACCGCGCGCGGGCGCGTGGTCTGACCCTGGGCAACCAGCAGGCCGACGGCATGTCGCCGTTGCGCGGCTGGCTCACCCCCGAAGCCCGCGCCACCCTGGAAGCCGTCCTAGCCAAACTCGCCGCCCCCGGCATGTGCAACCCCGACGACGACACGCCCTGTGTGGACGGCGCACCCACCCAAGACGCCATCGAGCGCGACCCACGCTCGGCCGCCCAACGCCAGCACGACGGACTCAACGCCGCACTGCGCGGCGTGCTGGCCTCCGGGAACCTGGGTCAGCACAACGGGTTACC
>NZ_LZMG01000350.1:0-2314 GCF_001673615.1 Mycobacterium sp. 1245499.0 | reverse complement strand
AACGGGCTGTCGCACCTCATCATTCGCGTATGCGGGCTGAACGAAACCGGTGGCTTCGGCCGAAACGCCGACAACGCCGCGGCGTAAATCGCGCCCACCGACCGCGGCCCGGACGCTAGGGTGCCAGGCATGCCGGTCGCACCGAATGCCTCGAGGTTTGTCCGCCGATCGATCGCCGCGGTCGCGGCCGGCCTGACCATCGCCGCGGTGTCGGCGTGCGACAAGCACAACGCGCCGCAGCCCGGGGCCAACCCCCGTCAGGTCACGGTCGTCGGCACCGGCCAGGTCCAGGGCGTCCCGGACACCCTGACCGCCGACGTGGGCATCGAATTCACCGCACCCGACGTCACCACCGCGATGAACCAGACCAACGACCGGCAACAGGCGGTGATCAACGCACTGACCGCCGCCGGCATCGACCGTAAGGACATCAGCACCACCGAGGTCACCCTGTCCCCCGAATACAACAACCCGGAGCCCAGCGGCACCGCCGCCATCACCGCCTACCGCGCCACCAACGCCATCGCCGTCAAGATCCACCCGGCTGACGCCGCGTCGCGGCTGCTGGCCCTCATCGTCGGCACCGGCGGCGATGCCACCCGGATCAAGTCGGTTCGTTATTCCATCGCCGACGATTCGCAACTGGTGAAGGACGCCCGGTCCCGCGCGTTCAACGACGCCAAGAACCGCGCCGAGCAGTACGCCCAGCTGTCCGGGCTTCGGCTGGGCCGGGTGCTGTCCATCTCGGAGGCCACCGGTGCCACCCCACCGCCGGTCGGGGCGCCGCGGGCCATGCCGTCCATGGTTCCGCTGGAGCCCGGCCAGCAAACGGTGAACTTCTCGGTGACCGCGGTGTGGGAGTTGGACTAGCGGCGGTCGCGGCTACTGCTGGTAGACCCTGGGGTCCAGCGTGCCGATGTAGGACAGGTCCCGGTAGCGCTCGTCGTAGTCGAGGCCGTAGCCCACGACGAAGTCGTTGGGGATGTCGAAGCCCACGTAGGCGATGTCCACGTGCGCGCCCTGCGCGTCGGGCTTGCGCAGCAGCGTGCACACCCGCAGCGACCGCGGGTGCCGCGTCTTGAGGTTGCGCAACAGCCAGGACAGGGTGAGTCCCGAGTCCACGACGTCCTCGACGATCAGCACGTCGCGGCCCTCGATATCGCGGTCCAGGTCCTTTAGGATCCGCACCACCCCCGAGGAGGACGTCGACGACCCGTACGAGCTGACGGCCATGAATTCGAACTGGGTGGGCAGCGGGATCGCCCGGGCCAGGTCGGTGACAAAGATCACAGCACCCTTGAGCACCGTGATCAGTAGCAGGTCCTGACCGGTCTGCGTCGCGGCGTCGCGGTAGCTCTCGCCGATTTCGTGGCCGAGTTCGGCGATTCGCGCCTGAATTTGCGCCGACGTAAGCAGGACAGACTTGATATCCCCGGGGTAAAGCTCCGCGGGCTGAGCGGGGGTGATCGCCGAGGAGATCTGGGCCACGCCCACAGAGTGCCACGACGGCGGGCGAATAACCAACGGCAGCCCCGACATTGCGGTTAACGGACCGGCTCGCGCCACAGCGTCAGCAGGCCGTCGCGGCGGCCCGCGAACAATCTCTCGCCAGGCGACGACGACCCCACCGCCACCCCACCCTGCCCGCGCCAGCGGGTGACCAGGCCGTCGACCGCCCGGATTTGCTTGTCGGTCAGGCCGGTTGCGCCGCCGGCCAGCAGCCACGCCCGGATCACCCGGCGCCGCACGGGGGCGTCCAGCGCCGCCAGCGCCTGCACCCGCAGGCCGGCGTCCGCGCGGGCCCCCGGCAGCGCCTGGGCGGCCAGCGTGTCGAGCAGCTCGGAGTCCTCCCGCAACGCGGTCGCGGTGCGGGCCAGCGCCTCGGCCACGCCGCCGCCGAGCACGTCTTCCAGCAGCGGCAGCACCTCGGTGCGCAGCCGGGTCCGGGTGAAGCGGCGGTCGGTATTGTGCGGATCCTGCCAGGGCGTCAGGCCCAGCTCCCGGCACGCGGCGTGCGTCACCGCCCGGCGCACCGCCAACAGGGGCCGGCACCACGGCGGATCGTAGGGACGCATCCCGGCGATCGAGCGCACCCCGGATCCGCGGCCCAGGCCCAGCAACACCGTCTCGGCTTGGTCGTCGAGCGTGTGACCTAGCAGCACCGGGCCGCTGTGCTGGGCGCTCAACGCGGCGTAGCGGGCGGCGCGCGCCGCCGCCTCGGGACCGCCCTGGTTGCCCACCCGGACCCGAACCACTTGGGCCGCAACGCATCCCAATGCCAGGGCCTGAGCCCGCGCGGTGGCGGCGACGGCGG
>NZ_LZMG01000349.1:0-579 GCF_001673615.1 Mycobacterium sp. 1245499.0 | reverse complement strand
CGTCTCGAGGAGCTCTTCGACGAACTGGCGGAGTTGACCGGTCAGCGTAATGCGATTGATGGGCGCGTCGTGGAGATCGTGGCCGAGATCGACCGCGACGAGTTGTGCGGGATGACCGGGGCGCGGTCGGTGCCGGCGTTGGTGGCTTGGAAGACGGGGTGTTCGCCGGGGAATGCGCGCACGATCGCCACGATTGCGAGCCGGCTGGAGGAGTTTCCGCGCTGCGCGGCGGGCATGCGAGAAGGTCGGCTGTCGCTGGACCAGGTTGGGGTGATCGCGGCGCGGGCCGGTACAGGGTCTGATGAGCATTACGCCGAGCTTGCCGCGGTGGCCACGGTGAACCAGTTGCGTACCGCGGTCAAGCTGGAACCGCGTCCCGACCCCGAGCCCCGGCCGGAGTGGCGGGGGCCGTTGGCCTCGATCACTAAGACCTCCGACGAGCAGGGCAGCTGCTATCGGATCACCCTTCCGCACCCCGATGCGGCGACGTTCGACGCGGCGGTGGCGTCGCATCGTGAGGCGCTGATCGCCGAGTGGAAACACGATCAGGCCACCAGCGCGGGTGATCAGCGGCCGCCG
>NZ_LZMG01000348.1:0-36958 GCF_001673615.1 Mycobacterium sp. 1245499.0 | reverse complement strand
GAGAGGACCGGACGGAGGGCAGCAGACATTTGAGGGCCTCGCCACTTCCCCACGCCGACAACACCGCCCGGCCGAACCTCTGAAAGCCGCTGATCTGTTCTTCGGACGGGGTGTACTCCTCGCCGAGCTCGGCTATGCAGCGTGCCCGCAGTTCGGCCGGATCAAGATCGAGGTCGTCCCATCCCTGGCTGGGAAGGTATGCCGCCGTGCCGGTGAGGATCAGCGCCCTGGTCCTTTCCGGTCGCGTCGCGGCGAACAACATGGCGGCCGGGCCGCCCTCGCTCACGCCCAGCAGGGCGGCCCGCTGGAAGCCCGCGGCGTCCATGACGGCCTCGATCTCGGCGGCCCGATCGTCCAGGGTGCGGACCCGCGGCACCGGGTCCGACAACCCGACGCCCGCCTTGTCGAAGAGGATCACTCGGCAGAAGGTGGCCAGCCGCTCCATGAAGGCCTGGAACTCCGGCATCGCCCAGTACAGCTCGACATGGCTGGCGAACGAGCCAGCGAAGACAAGTTCGATCGGCCCGTCACCAAACACCTGGTACGCGAGGCTGAGACCACCGCTGTTTGCATACGCCGTCTCCGGCACGCACTGAGCGTACCGAGTGCATTCCGTTCTAGGGCAGCAAAAAATTAATGATTCGCCCGGGTATGTCAGCTCAGGGCGCTGGCGGTTCGGTCACCGCGCGGTTGGCCGGACGGCGGCTCGGGCGTACCGCACCCCAGAGGCCGGTGGCGACGCCGACGGCGGCGCCGCCCAGGCCGATGATCTGTTGGGAGGGCTTCAGCTCGCCGTGCACGCTCAGCCCGCCGACCAGGTCGGCCACGTCGGCGCCGGCGGACGCCAGAAACCAGCCGCGCGTGTTCTTACCGCGCAGCGCCGCCGCGGCGAGCAGCACACCGATCAATGCGTCGCGATAACCCATCGAGCGCAACAACAATTGCGCGGTCGGCGTCGGCTCTTCCGGGTCGCCCCATAGCTTGTTCGCCCGTAAGGGATCGACGAGGAATGAAACGCCAGAGGCGAGGCGGATGGTGCCTGCAAGAAGGCCGAACCGGTCGATTGACATGTTCACAGAGCCTAGGAGCAAACCGTCCCGTCGTGCACGCATTGCGTCCGCACGTCGCTCACGGTGCGGGGCAGGAATCGGCGATCTGCAACGACGCCGGCCACAGCACCGTGGCCGCCCCGAAGGCTATGGCGTCCGCGCCGGTGGGCGACACGGCTTCGATCCGTGCCTGGATTCGCTGGGTCTGCTCGGGATGAAAGACGGTCCACGCGAACCCAATACACAAATACGGAATGGTCAGCCACACCGCCAGTTCGATCAGCGCGCCGACGCTGACCTTGTGCCCGAGGATGCGTCGGACCGGGGCCATCGCATGATCGATTCCGCCCATGAGACTCCCAGCTACCGAAGCACCAGTTTGAGAGCGTAGTCGACGACGGCGTCGAGATCACTGCCCAGATGCCCGGCGAGCCACTGCTGAGCAAGCTCGGCCATGGCACCCGTGTACAGGGCGGCGGCCACCTCCGCGGCCACCGGATCGGAATCCGGATTGAGCCGCCAGCCCTCGGTCAGCACGCCCTGGCGCAGCATGTCCTGCGTCGCGCGACGGCGCGCGGCCAGCACGGGATTCGTGCGGGCATCGGTGAACAACACGCGACCGCGCCGCGGATCGGCCGACGAGAAGCCCAGCACCGCCGCGATGCCGGCGCGGGTTCGGGCCCCCAACGAGTCCCCCGCCTCCTCGATGGCGGCCGCGATCACCTCGGTCAGCTGCTCGCTCACCCGGTCGTAGACCGCGCCGAGCAGTTCGTCGGTGTCACCGAAGCTTTCGTAGAAGTACCGCGTGTTCAGCCCGCATTCCCGGCATACCGAGCGCACCGAGACGGCCGCCTCGCCGCCGTTGCCGAACAGGCGATAGGCGGCCTCGACCAGCAGCGCACGACGCTCGGCGCGGCGGTCCTTGAGCGGTATACCGGCCCACCGGGTGGGACTCGACATTCCTACAGCGTAAGTCGAGTGGGCTTCGGTCTTGTCACACTCGTAGCCAAAACTTATTCTGGTTACAGTCGTGACCAGAACTGCCGAGGAGCGCGCCGTGTTTCTGCCACACCAGATCGTCGGGCAGCTGATCAACAAAAAGTTGGACGACAACATGCGGCGGTACTTCTTTCGTGGCATGGAGTTCGCCGCACCCGTCGGCGATCCGGGCTGGTTCGGTCCCGACAGCGCCGTGTGGCGGGTGCATTCGCACCTGCCCGCCCTGATCTTCGGCCTGCAATGCGCCGCCTTCATGGAGACCCTGGACCCGTCGATCTATTGGATGGGGATGCATCACTCGCGGCTGATCAAGCGGGACAGCAACGGGAACCCGGTTTCGCATGTGCCCCACATCGATCCGGAAGGCGCAGCGACGCGCCTCGGCCACTCGGTGGCCTTCTTCATCGGCACGGCATACGGGTCGACGGAAACCGCTGAGCGACTGGCGAAATCGGTGCGCGCGATGCACCACACCATCAAGGGCACGCGCCCCGACGGCGCCCGCTACGACGCCGACGACCCCGAGTGGCTGCGGTGGAACTATGCAACGGTGGTCTGGGGCCTGGCCACCGCACACGAGCTTTATCACCCAATGCCCTTGCGCGGCAAGCAACTCGACCGATACTACGGCGAGTTCGTCCGGGTCGGACACGCCCTGGGCGGCACCGATCTGCCGGCCACCAAGGCCGAAACGCTCGAGTGTCTCGAGTCCTACTTGCCGAAACTGGCTGTCACACATGGCAAAGCGATGGGTACCGGCCCCAACGTTCCCATGCCGCAGGCGGCCGTCGACTGGGCCATCCGTGACACCATGCCGAAGTGGGCCAAGCAGCTGCTGCAGCACCGCGACTGCAACATCATCGAGCGCACCGCCCGTCGCACCGCGGTGTGGTCGATCATCAACGGGATCAACGCCGCATCCGGCCCGGCCCCGGAGTTTCGGCAGGCCCAGGCCAGGGTCAAGGGCGGCACCGCCGTCCCACACACCCTGCCGACCTACGTCCTCGGCAGCGATCAGGTTCGCAGCCGCTCCGAGGTGGAGCGCAGCTTCCAGTCGGTGTAGCCCACACTAAGGGCATCTCACAGAACTCCCGGCCCAAGCGTCTACACAGCGTGACAGCCAAACGCCCCTTCGAGGCGGTGGTGGTCGACCACGGTCCCGCGGTGTTGCGGGTGTGCCGTGCCATCGTGGGGCCGGTCGACGCCGACGACGCCTGGTCGGAGACGTTCTTATCCGCGTTGCGCAGCTACCCCGACCTGCCCGCCGACGCCAACGTCGAGGCCTGGCTGGTCACCATCGCACACCGCAAAGCCATCGACGTCACCCGGGCCCGGGCGCGGCGCGCGGTGCCCACCGATCAGGTTCCCGAGACCGCCGGCCCGGCGGACCCCGGCAGGGACGACGACCTCGCCGACGCGCTGGACAGGCTGCCGGCCAAACAGAAGCAGGCCGTGGCCTACCACTATCTGGCCGGCCTGCCCTACGCCGAGATCGCCGCCATCCTCGGCGGCAGCCCCGACGCCGCCCGGCGCGCCGCCGCCGACGGCATCGCCACCCTCAGGCGCACGTACCCCGGCATCGCCACCACCGGGACAGGAGAACACCGATGAGCAACGAACGAGTGATGGCCCACGAGCTGGCGCGGATCACCGACGCCACCGCCGGCGATCTCGACGCGCTGCACGCCCGGCTAGCCACGTCCGCCGAACACCAAGGCATCCTCGACATCGCCTACCGTGTCGTCGACAGCCCGGTCGGCGCCCTGCTCATCGCGGCTACCGAGCACGGCCTGGTCCGCGTCGCCTACGCCAGCGAGGGCCACGACACCGTCCTGCAGAGCCTCGCCGACAGAATCAGCCCACGCATCCTGCTCGCGCCGGCCCGTCTCGACACGGCCGCCAGGCAACTCGACGAGTATTTCGCCGCCAAGCGCCAAGAATTCAGTGTGCCGCTGGACTGGCGGCTCTCGGTCGGATTCCGCAACACGGTGCTTCGCCATCTGCCCGAGATCGGCTACGGCCACACCGCGAGCTACGCCGCGGTGGCCAGGCTGGCGGGCAACCCCAACGCCGTTCGCGCCGTCGGCAGTGCCTGTGCCACCAACCCGCTACCGGTCGTGGTCCCCTGCCACCGCGTGGTGCGCAGCGACGGCGCGCTGGGCGGCTATCTCGGGGGCGTGGAAGCCAAACGCATCTTGCTCACCCTCGAGGCCGCGGCGTAAGGGCGAAACCCGTTGCTGCATAACGTGATAGCGGCCGAGCCGACCGCTAGGCGGCGCCTGGGGTGAGCGGCGGAAGGTCGACGACCGGCGCCGGCTGCGCCGGCGGCGCCTGGTTCACGCGTTGACCCAGGTGCTGCGGGCAGTAGGCGCTCGCCGCGATCATGGTGAACTGCGCGGCGCCGTCGACCGTGAACCCGGGATTGCTCGACGACACGCTCTTGATGACGTCCACCTGGGGACTGCCCTGGTCCATCAGCTCACACGCCCTTTTGCCCACCCCGACGGCGGCGGCCGGATCCCGATAGGTGATGCCCGCCTGGTTGAGCGCGGCGATGAAGCTCGCATCAGGTCCCGAAGTCCCGACCGGGTCGGCGTAGGCGGGCGCGGCCGCGCCGACCAGGGCGGCGGAGCCCGCAAGCACTACCAGCATTCGCATCGCTTCATCCTCATATAGATCGGCGCCATTGTCCTGCCGAGGCCCTCCGACCCCGCATAACCGCGGTGAAGGTGCAAGTCGAGCGGTCGGGCGGCGGTTGCGCAGCAATCCTGACAGCCGCCTCCGATGTGGTACACAGTGGCTATGTCCGCGCTGCCCTATCAACCTCGTTGAGAGCCCCGGCATGCACGACGATCGACTTCTGATTCCCGGCCAGACCTGCTGGCGCGTGGCGCGTGCCGACCAGTTTGCCCCCATCATCGACGCGGCCGACTACTTCAAGCACGTCAAGGCGGCCATGTTGCGCGCCCGCCATCGAATCGTGCTGATCGGCTGGGATTTCGACTCGCGGGTGACGTTCGAGCGGGGCGAGAAAACCCTTCCCGGGCCAAATCAGTTGGGCGCGTTCCTTTATTGGATGGTGTGGAAACGCCCCGGCCTGGACATCTATGTACTGAAGTCCAATCTTCGTCTGCTGCCGGCCTTCGATGGGCTGTGGTTCGCCCTCACCCCGGTGTCGCTGCTCAACCAGATCAGCAGCAGGCGACTGCACTTCGCCATCGACGGCGCACACCCGATCGGCTCCGTGCACCATCAGAAGATCGTCGTCATCGACGACGCCGTGGCCTTCTGCGCCGGCATCGATCTCACCCTGGAACGGTGGGACACCCGTGCGCATGAGCACGACAATCGCCATCGGCGCACGGCGGGACGCGGCTATGGGCCGCGGCACGACGTCGGGCTGGCGGTTGACGGCGCGGCGGCGCGGGCGCTGGGCGAGCAGGCGCTGGCGCGCTGGGAGACCGCGACGAAACAATCGCTGAGCCAGGTCGAGGCCAAGCACAGCGCCTGGCCCGCCAAGCTGCGGCCGAGCCTGCACAACGTGGACGTCGGAATCGCCCGCACCGTGCCGGAGCTGCTAGATCGCCCCGAAGTGCGGGAGGTCGAGGCGCTCAACCTGGCGGCGATCGCGGCGGCACGCCACACCATCTATGTCGAGAACCAGTATCTGGCTTCCCGGACCATCGTCGAGGCGCTGGCCGCGCGGCTGGCCGAAGACGACGGTCCCGACGTCGTCATCGTGCTGGCCCGTAGGGGCAACAACCCTCTCGAGCGCGGAACCATGGACAGCGCACGGCACCGCCTCATCCGGCTGCTGTGGGAAGCCGACGAGCATGACCGGTTGGGCATCTACTGGCCGGTGACCGACGGCGACGGACCGATCTACGTGCACTCGAAGGTGTTGGTGGTCGACGATCGGCTGTTGCGTATCGGCTCGTCGAATTTCAACAACCGGTCCATGGGCTTCGACAGCGAGTGCGACGTGGCCATCGAGGCGCGGCCGGATGATCCGCGACACGACGAGCTGCGCCGCGAAATCTCTTCGTTCCGGGACGAATTGGTGGCCGAGCACCTCGGTGTTTCGGTGGGCGAGTTGACAGAGGCGATCGGCGAACACCAGTCGGTTTTCAAGGCGATCGAGGCGCTTCGCGGAGAGGGCAAGACGTTGCGGCCATTCACCGAGCGCACCGTGGCCAACGAGGCGGGTCCGCTGGCCGAGAACGACCTGATGGATCCCGACCACGTTCCGCGGTCGCTGACCCGTAGCGTGCAACGCTTCATCACCGGCCTTCGGGGCTGACGAGTCGGCGATTCGGGGTGTGGACCGAGGCGAAATCGGCTTAGTGTGGGCAGAAGTGCCAGTGGACTAAGGACGAGCACCGATGAGCATCGACGACGAATCCGTCACCACGCTGGAGGATCTGCGGGGCGATCTGGCGCAGCGGTACAAGCGCACGCCGACCGGCGGAAGTTCGGTCGACAACGCGATTGTCGAGGCGGACATGGCGGCCCTGGACCGCGACGGCTACGTCATCTGGGAGAACCTGATCAGCGCCGAGCAGTGCTCGCAGATCCGCGAGGTGGTGCGGCCGTGGCTCGGGCACACCGGACGCAACTCGTTCGAGGGCCTGCGCACCCAGCGCATCTACAGCGTGCTGAGTAGGACCCGGGTGTGCGATCGACTTGTCGATGATCCCCGGGTGCTGGCGGTGCTCGACCGCTTGCTGATGCCCAACTACCTGCTTTCGGCGTTGCAGGCCATCAACATTCAGCCCGGTGAGGCCGCACAGCTGGCGCACCACGACGACGGCTTCTACCCGATTCCGCGCCCCCGCGCACCGTTGGCCGCCGCGACGATCTGGGCGATCGACGACTTCACCGCCGACAACGGCGCCACGGTCCTCTACCCCGGCAGCCATCGCTGGGGCAAGCGCCGGCCCGCTCCCGGCGATGAGGCTTTACCGGTCGTCATGCCCGCCGGCTCGTGCGTCTTCTTCGTGGGCACGCTGTGGCACGGCGGCGGCGCGAACAACACCGACGGTGAGCGCCTCGCCGTCACCGCGCAGTACTGCCAACCCTGGCTGCGCCCGATGGAGGCCTTCACCTTGTCGGTGTCGCGAGATATCGCGCGAACCGTTTCCGATGACATCCGCCGGATGCTCGGCTACAGCATCCACCCGCCGTTCGTCGGCAACGTCGACGGGCTGCATCCGTTGCGGCTCTTGGAGATTGAGTTCGGGCCGCAGTAACACCGTAGCCGCGCCACCCGATGCCGACCTCTCAATCCGCGCAAACCGCGGTTTGAAGCGCCGCTACCTGGCTATTCTCAGTCCTGTCATGACGCGTCGAGCGGGGCCGCCCGGCGAAGAAGCATCGGATTCAGCGACGGCCGAGCCCCGGAATCGCCTGCACCGCAACCACAGAATCGTGGCCGGTGCCAAGATGCTGGCCGCGTTGATCTCCCTGGTGGTGGTCGCGGTCATCGGCATCGCTTGGCACGCGTATCGCAGCGCGTCGGCGGGCATCACCAAATCCGAGGCGCTGGCCGGTGAACCGGCATCGACCGGAAGTGATCAGAACATTCTGATCATGGGTCTGGACAGCCGGCGCGACCAGCATGGCAGGCCGCTTCCACCCGACATCTATGACGCGCTGCACGCGGGCAACGAGGACTCCGCCGACGGGGATTCCGACGCGCTCATCGTCGTGCACCTGCCCGCCGGCGACGCTGCGGCCACGGCGATCTCAATCCCCCGCGACGATTATGTCGATCTGGCCGGATGCCCCACCTCGGACTGCCGCGGCAAGATCAAGGAGGCCTACAGCTACGCCTACCAACGGGTGATGACCGGCCGCACCTCCGCCGGCTCGCAATCGAGTCCGACCCCGACTCAAGGTCAAGACGCCACCGCGAAGGAACAGGCCGCACGGGAGGCGGGCCGCAAAGCCGAGATCAGCACCGTCAAAAGCCTTTTGCAGATCCCGATCGACCACTTCATCGAAGTCACCTTGGCCGGATTCTTCCAAATCGCCCGGGTGGTGGAACCAATCACGGTGTGCCTCAACGAGGACACGTCGGACCGCTACTATTCCGGCGCGGACTTTCATAAGGGCATGCAACAGATCAGCGCAGGCCAGGCAATGGCCTTCGTTCGACAACGCCGCGACCCCAACGATGCGGCGTTCACCGACCTCGATCGAAGCCGGCGCCAGCAGGCCTTCATCGTCTCGGTTCTCAGCGCGCTGCGCCGCGGCGGGGCGCTGTCGGACCCCAGCCGGCTGCGCGCCCTGTTGGACGTCGCCAAGCAGAACGTCGCCGTGGACGCCGGCTTCGACTTCGACGATTTCGTGCGAAATGCGTTGACATACCCCAATAGGCCGGTGGAGCTGTACACGCTGCCGGTCACCGGCTTCGGTCAACTCTCAGATGGCGCCTATGTGAACTTCATCGACACATCCACCGTCCGATCCATCGCACACAACCTGGTGGGCGCCGATTCGTCTACCGCACCCTCGACCACCAGCCCCACCACGGCGGCGCAACCGGACGGCGACGCGCAGAGCACCGCGGGCAGCGTCGTCCTCGACGTCGTCAATGCCTCGGGACGCCAGGGTGAGGCCGCAACTGTCCAAATGCTCTTGGCGACTGGGAAATTCAGCCAGGGCAAGGTGAGCACGGCCGACTCCACCACCGAGACCAGCACCATCACCTATGGGGTCGGCGCGAAGGTGGCGGCCACCGAGCTCGCCGACCAGTACGACATAACGGCGACCGCATCCGACAGCGTCGCCCTCAACACGGTGCGGCTGACCGTCGGGACCGATTTCTCCCGGTTCGACCAGACCCATCGTTCCACGTCGGAATCGACGACGACGGCAGCGGCACCGGTCACCACCGTGCCCGCTACCGGCGCCGGTACGCAGCAACCCGCCGTTACCAACCTCTCCCGCATGACCGCCGACGGCATTCCCTGCGTGAAATGACAAAGAGCTACGGTTTTTTCCGCGGCGCGGGCGTCGTTTCCATTGGTGCGGCGCCGTAGAGGTGCAGGGCCTGCGCCGCGGCTGTGGCCACCGCGCCCCGGAGGTGCGAGATCGGCGGGCTGCCCCGTAGGTGAATCGAGTTCGAGAGCAGAATGACGTAGGTATTCGACCCTGGGTCCATCCACAGCGTGGTTCCGGTAAATCCGGTGTTGCCGAAGCTGCCGACGGGAAAGACCGTCCCGCGCGGCCTGGAGAAGGCCGTGTCGATGTCCCAGCCAAAACCGAACAGGCTCTGCCCCTCGATCGCCGGATATTTCGGAGTGCGGGCTTGCTGGGCGGCACGGTTGGCCGCTTCTACTTGTTCCGGGCTATGGCCGGGCTGCTGCGGTGTCGTCATCAGCGCGAGAGTCGTTGGCCGCAAGGGGAATTCACTCGGGCGATCCGCCAGCCGATCAAGCAGCGCCTGGGCAAAGACGCCGACGTCGTGGGCCGTCGAGAACAGGCCGGCGTTGCCGGCCACTCCTCCCATGCGGCGCGCCGTCGGGTCATGCACCGTACCCCGAAGCAGCGCAAAGAAATCCGGATTCTTGCCCGGGTCGTCTCGGCTTTCCTCGTCGCGCGCTGTCGGGGCGATGCGCGGCAAAACGTTCGTGTTCCAGGTCCCCGCAGGACATGTCACGGGCGCCGACCCCGCTGCGGCGGGGCCCCACGCTACGGCGGCCCCGCGCACTACATGTGGTCCGCACGCTTTGTCCACCGGAAGATACCGAGTGTCTTGCAGCCCAAGCGGCGCAAATACATTGCGCTCGACGTAGGTGTCCTCGGCCTCGCCGGTCGTCTTTTCCAGCAGCGCGCCCAGCAGGATGTAGTTGATGTCGGAATAGCGGAAAAGCTCCCCCGGGCCCGACTGCAGTGGCGTGGTGAGCGCGCGATGAATGCCTTCGGCTTTGTCGGGTCCGCCCAGTCCCCAAGGGTCTGCGAGGTTGACGTCGATCCCCTCGCCGGAGGTGTTGGTCAGCAGCATGCGGACCGTGACCTTCGCCCGCTGCGGGTCGTTCGCCGCGTTGAAGTCGGGCAGATACTTCTGCACCGGATCGTCGAACGCAACCTTGCCCTGTTCGTAGAGCTGCATGATGGCGACCGCCGTGGCGAGACACTTCGTCAGTGACGCCATGTCGAAGATGGTGTCCTCGGTCATCGGCTCGGCCGGTGCGGGCGACCCGTCCAGCCCCGGCTCGCCCGCGAGCTTGCGCGACCCGTAGGCCTGGTGGAAGACGACCTTGCTGTCGTGCCCAACCATCACCACGCCGCCCGGGAGCCCGCCTGCCGCGATCGCGTCATTCATCAGCTTGGAGATGGTGTCGAATTCGGGGGCGGGAGCCGCAGTCGGCGCCGCCGCGGGCGCCTGCGTTTGTGCGGGTGTCTGCGCGGGCTGCGGTGGGCGCTCGGGGACCGGTGTGTGTGCCGTGAACGCCCACGGCGAAGCCGCGATGAGGGCGACCAACACAATCGCGACGACAACCGTCTTGCGCAGCGAGGGTGGCCAGAACTTCCCCCTGCCACTGACTACCGGCATATCGCAAGGGTAAGGCGGGGGCTTGGCTGTCTGCAGTAGCGTTGGCGCCGGACCCGTCTCGCGACGCCCGGTTGCGACGGTCTTGTTCGCGATGGAGCAAGCGGTGAGGACCCATCCCCGTTGATTGCCGGCAGGCGGTGGGGTGCCGTGCTGGCCGGCGCGTTGGCGGTCGGGGTCACCGCGACGCAGTGCACCGCCGCGCCGCCACCCCCGGTGGCCGGGCCGTCACCTCCCGCATCCACGACGTCGAGGCCGCCGCCGGCGTCTGGCAATCCCGACGTTCGCCCGGTCACCGCCGGGGAGCTCGGAGCGAGCTGGCGCCCTGGCTGCCCGGTGAGCCCGGCGCAGCTGCGGCGCGTCGGCGTCGACCACATTGGCTTCGACGGCCAGACCCACCGCGGTGAACTGATCGTGCACGAGGACCTGGTGCCCGACGTCATCGCGATCTTCGAGCGGCTGCACCGGCTGGGCTTCCCCATCGAGAAGATCCGCACCGCGGACCGCTATCCGGCCGCCGACGACGAGCAATCCATGGAGGACGACAACACGTCGGCGTTCAACTGCCGCGGCATCCCGGGAAGCGAACGCTGGTCACCGCACGCCTACGGTCGGGCCATCGACCTGAACCCACGCCTGAACCCCTGCGTCTACGCCGACGGCACTTTTCAGCCGCACAACGCAGCGGGCTATCTGGATCGCGGCCGCAGTGACCCGGGGCTCTTACACGACGGCGACCCGGCTGTCCGCGTCTTCACGGACGGCGGGTGGCGGTGGGGCGGCCACTGGACGGAGCCCATCGACTACCAGCACTTCGAGCGGCCCTGAGCCAGGCTTGCGGTAAGAATGGATGCATATGTCGCGATCATTCGACGTCTCGACCGAGTCGTCCGCCACTGTAAAGCAGATCCATTCCGCCTTCGGCCGCGAGGACTATTGGCTGGCCCGCATCGCGGCCGCTGACGGCGTACTCGTCACATTGGATTCTCTGCTGGTCGACGACGACGGCACGGTGACGGTCCGCACGACCCAGCACCTGGGCCGCCAGCTCCTCCCTGGATTGATCGCCAAGTTCGTCACCGGTGACGTGAAGATCGTGCAGGCGGAGACGTGGCGACCGGACGGTGACGGGCAGGTGCGCGGACACGTTAACGTCTCGGCGTCCGGCGGTTTGGGGTCGGGCCGCGCGGAAGTCTGGCTGGCGCCGACGGACGACGGGGGCTCGCAATTGCGGTCAGCCTTGCGGGTCGAGGTCAAGATCCCTTTGGTGGGCGGCAAGCTGGAGAAGTCCATCGGGTCTGACCTGGCCAAGGGCATCCCCGAGATGCTGCGCTTCACCACCACGTGGATCATCCAGAACGCCTGAGGCGTGGATCGTCGATCGCGGCCTTCGGGCCGGATGCTCCACGTTGATTTAGCCGGCAGCCGCTAGGGGTCGCGGATGGTCATCGCCAGTCCTGTCTACTGCGTCCGCGCGTCGGCGCCGAAGACTTCGCGGTGCAATTCGATCAGAGCGTGGAGTTGCTCGAGGTAGTGCCGCAACGAATGGTGGACGAAGCGGGCCGACAGGGTCGTGGTGCCGCCGTCGGCCAATTCCCGCAGCGTTTCCTGGGTCGCTTCGGGCTTCCCGGCCGGGTCGAGGGGCTGCTCAGCTGGCATCACCACCTCGAAATCCGGTGGCAGGTCAAACCGCCGAAGCCAGTCCGCCGCGGTGCGGATCGACACGTAGTACGGGCACCAGCCGTCCGCGAGGGTGACCGCGCGCCGTAGCGAACGGCGCGTGCGCCCGCCGACCCAGATCGGCATGTGCGCCTGTACCGCACAGGGATCCACGGTCAGCCCGTCGAACGAGTAGAACTCGCCGTGATACGCCGGCTCGTTGCTCGTCAGAGCCGCCCGCAGCGCCTTCAGGGCGTCGTCGCCGCGGGCGCCGCGGTCGTCGAAAGGCGCACCGAGCAGGTCGAACTCCTCCTTGAGCGAGCCGACGCCGACCCCGAGGATCACCCGCCCGCCGCTTACGTGATCTAGTGTGCCGTAACGCTTTACGATCGCCAGCGGATGGTGGTATCCGAGCACCAGGGTCATGGTGGCCAAGCGAATCCGCGTGGTGCGCCCCGACACGTAGCCGAACGTGGCCAGTGGATCCCAGTAACGCGCTCCGCGCCGCCCGGATTCGGCCGATGGGATACCGATGTGCTCGCTGCAGGTCATGTGGTGGTAGCCGAGGCGGTCGGCGACCTCGGCGGCTCGGCCGATGTCCTCGATGCCCGCGTCTTTTTCCCACTCCAGCGGCGCCCCAGCGACATTGGTGACGACCGGGGTGGCAATGCCGACTTTCACTGCAGGGGCTCTTCGCCCGCGAGGATGGTTCGGTGCATCAGGCGGCCGCTGTCCGCCGGATACGGCAAGACCCGGTGCATGGTTCCGGTGTTGTCCCAGATGAGCAGGTCGCCCGGCTGCCACTGATGCTGGTAGACGTATCGGGGCTGGGTGGCCCAATCACGAAGCCGGGCAAGCAGAGCGCGGCTTTCCTCTACCGGCAATCCGATGACGTAGTCGGACGTCGCGCCCAACAGCAGCGACTTGCGCCCGGATTGGTGGGTCCACACGATGGGGCAGGCCTTGCTGGGCGACTTCTGCCAGAACGCCACTTCGTCGTAGCTCATCTCCGGGGTGACGTAATACTGTGACCGCTCCGCGCTGTGCACCACCCGCAGCTCCGCTATCGCCTCCTTGTCGGCGTCCGGAAGGTCTTCGTAGGCCGCGTAAGTGTTGCAGAATTCGGTCTGCCCACCGGTATCGGAGAGCTGCACCGCACGCAGCAGCGTGGCCAGATTCGGTAGCGGCTGCAAGGAACCGTCGAAGTGCCAGAACATCGACCCTTTGAGATATTTGGCGCGCTGATTGACCTTTTCGTCGAGGGAGATCTTGTTGATGCCACCCTGGCCTTCGTTGGCGACCAACGTGCCGAGGGTCTTGGCGATGGCGACTTGCTGCTCGTCGCCGATGTCCAATCCGCGGAAGAACACCACACCGCGCCGTTCGAGTACCTCGCGAATGGTCGAAGCCTCGCGCCCGCTCAGCAGCGTGTCGAGATCGGTTCTGATCTCGCTACCGATTCTCGGGGTGAGGTCGACAATCTCCAGCTGTGCGGAGGTGAGGTCCATGGTCTTCAGCCGACTCTCGTGAGGATGGTGTTGGCCGAATGCTTGACCCGCGGCTGCTTCCACAACTCGACCGCCAGCGAGACGGTGATCAGCGAGTAGAGCAGGCTGCGCAGGTTGGCGACGTCGTCGGGCAGCGGCTCGGAGTAGTCGAACTTGTCGATGTAGGCGACGGCCTCCTCGGCGTGCGGAAACACCTCGTCGTAGAAGGCCCGGATTTGCTCCATCGAGCTGTTGACGCGTTTGACGTAGCGCTCGTGGCCGTCCTCGATCGCCCACTCGGGCACCAGGTGCTCGAGTTGCGAAAACTCCGGCGGCAGTGCGGTATTCATTGCTGGCCAGATTCGCCGGCCGCGACATAGTCGCCGACCACCTTGTGCAGGTGGCGCAGCAGGATCTCCTCGTCATTCATCGTGAAGTGGGTCAGCACACCGCTGTTGAGCATCGCCTGCAGGCCCTCCGACGGGCTGGCGTCTTCGAGGATGATGTCGTTGAGGAAGGTGACGGTGAGCTCCTGACCGAGCCGTTCCCTGTGCGTCTTGGGCGGCTGATAGAACATCTCGACTTCGAACACGTGCGAGTGCGGTCCGGTGGGCCAGTGGGCGTGGGTGGTGAACCCTGATGCGCCGAAAATGAGGACGAAGTTGGGGAAGAACTGGAACGAGTCGAACCCGTACTTCTCGGACCGTGTGGGATTGATCCCTGGAGGCATCGGTCCCCGGTCGAGCTTTTTGTTCCAGGGCCCCGCCGCGCTGGCTTCCATGACGCATTCAATCGGCTTGGAATATGGCGTCTTTCGCGATGGCTCACCGGCGAAAGAGAACATCCGATGCGGGCCGCTCAGTTGGTAGGCCAGGGCATCGGTGAACGGGTTCGGCTGGTCGAAGGCGTCCCTGGCCTCCGCGGTGAGAGCGCCGAACGACGACGCGTGCAGGTACGGTCCGTGGTAACTCTCGGCGAAGCTGTCGACGAAAATCTTCCAATTGCACTGCAACTCGGCCGAAAACTTGTAGACCTGGTGCGGGCCGTCAAATGGATAGCCCTCGATGCCGTGGGCCAGTTCGCCGAGGAAGGAACGCAGCGGCTCGGTGTTGTCCGGGTTGAGGTTGATGAAGATGAAGCCTTCCCACACCTCACACTGCACCGCCGGCACCCGGCAGCTGTCGGCGTCGAAGTCCAGCAGCAGGTCCTTGCGGGTGGCCGAGTGCAGCGAGCCGTCCAGCTTGTAGCGCCAGCCATGGAAGCGGCAGTACAGCAGCGGAGCGCGGCCGGAGACTTCTTGGAAGGGGTCGTCTTCCCACAACATCTTGTTGCCGCGGTGCGGGCAGATGTTGTGGAAGGCGCGGATCACCCGGTCCTTGCCGCGCACGATGATGATCGATGTGTTCAGGAATTTGAACTCGCGGGTGAAGTAGCTGCCCGTGCGCGGGACGCGTTCGACCCGTCCGACGTAGAGCCAGGTCTTCTTGAAGACGTGTTCGCGTTCCTTCTCGTAGAACTCTTCGGACACGCAGTCTTCAAGCGACACCGGGCCGCGGCCGAGTTCGGGATATGCGTCGGTCCAGTGCCCGGTCGGGGGCTTGGCGACGGCGATGGGCTGGTTCATCCCCGTTCCTCCTACGTGGTGCGGCCGACGGTAGCAGTCGCGCGAGGCCCCAATAAGGTGTACGGACGCAACACCCTGTTGCATACTTGGAACACCGATGGAACAGAATCTGCCCTTTGACCTCGATGCCCTGCTGGTATTCGGCAAGGTGGTGGACTGCCGCAGCATCTCGAAGGCGGCGACATCGCTCGGAATGCCCAAATCCACGGTGAGCCGCAAGCTGACCAAGCTGGAATCCGACCTGGGCATCAAGCTGCTGCGCAAGAACACTCATCAACTCACGGTCACCGACCTCGGCGAGCGGATCCACGACCACGCGATGAACATCTTGGCCGAGGCCAATGGCGTGCGGGCACTGGTGGAGGCCAGCAAGCAGGAACCGCACGGGGAGCTGCGGGTCGCGATACCGGTGAGCCTCGGCATCGACTACGCGTCCCGGGTCGGCGCCACCTTCCTGCAGCGGTACCCCCACTCCCGGTTGGATATTCGGTTGGTCGACGCGATGGTCGACCCGATCAAAGACGGTTTCGACGTCGTGTTCGGTCCGGGACCGCTGCAGGATTCGACGCTGATCGCACGAAAAGTGTTTGACCTGAATCTGTTCCTCTGCGCCTCGACGGGATTCGTGCAGACGCTGCCGGAGCCGGTCACCGATCCGTTGCAGTTGAACGCGCTGCCGTTCATCGACTTCGGCTTCTGCGGGCCCCAGAAGCTGGCGCTGACAAAGTTCGACCGACGATTCGAGCTGTCTCCCCGGGTGCGGGCCCGAGCCAACAACTTTCAGGTGTGCAAGGAGTACATTCTGCAGGGCCTCGGCATCGGCGCGATGCCGACACAGATCATCTGCGCGGAAGAATTGAGACAGGGCACCATCGTGCCGGTCCTTCCCGAATGGGCGGTCGAACCCCTGGCCGTGCACATGATCTACCCCTTCGAGCTGTCCTTCTCCACGCTGATCAGCGCCTTCTACGACACGGCCTGTCAGATCATCGTCGAGAACATCGCCAGAGCCGAGACCTAACGCTCGTCGACAATGAGACAATCGCTTGATGTCTCGCGAATCCGCACGTCGACCGCCGGCCGCGCCCACACCGCCACGGGGGCAGGTCACGCCCGAGGACGTGGAACGGTACGCCGACGAGGACCAGGCGCGCGAGGCGCTGGACGAGCGCCGGCTCCGCGACGAACAGCCTCCCCATCACCACTAGCCGTAAAAAGGCGCAGACTGGTCGCTATGAGTCTGGCAGAAAAGCTGCTCCCGCAGGTGCTGCGGGTGCACGACACGGTGTATCAGAAGACGAACGGCTGGATCGGTCACCGCACACTGTGGATACCGAGCCTGCTGCTGCATACCGTCGGGGCGAAGACCGGTAGGCAACGCACGACGTCGCTGACCTACGCCCGCGACGGTGACAACTATTTGGTGGTCGCCTCCAAGGGCGGCGCGCCCCAGGCCCCCGGCTGGTACCACAACCTGAAGGCGCATCCCGACGTCGAGATCAACGTCGGCCCAAGGCGTTTCGCCGTCACCGCACGACCGGTGCTGCCCGACGATCCCGACTATCCGCGGCTATGGCAGATCGTCAACAAGAACAATCAGAACCGGTACAACGAATACCAGAAGCGGACGTCGCGACCCATCCCCGTCGTCGTCCTGGCCCCGAAAGGCTAAAGGCCGCAGGCCGCGCAGCTCAGGTCGCGCCCCTAGCCGAGAGCGAAGACCCGTACCTCCGCCGATTTCCCCTTCAAAGCGTGCGGTCCCCGATCGAGGAGTCCGGGCGGTCGAGAGGCCAGTGCGTCAACGCACGAACCGGTGATAAGGATGGCGTCACCCGTCGTCTTGGTGAGTTGCTCGACGCGCGCGGCGACGTTGACCGCGTCACCGATCAAGGTGAACTCGAGCTTGCCTGCGCCTCCTATGCTGCCGGCGATCACCTTGCCGGTGTTGACGCCGATTCCGATGCGAAGTTCACCGCCGAATCGCTGCGTCACCAGACGATCGATAAGTGCGGCCGCTCCCACCGCCGCGTCAGCATGGTGTGCGAGGTCGTTGGGCGCCCCGAATACGGCCAAGGCCCCGTCGCCGAGGAATTTGTTGACGTGACCACCGGCCTCGACGACGGCGGGCACCACGATTTCGAACAGCGCGTTGAGCCGGGCGACCGTGTCCTCGGCGGAGTTCGCCTCCGCGAACGGGGTGAAGTCGCGAATGTCGACGAACATCACGGTCACCTCGCGGCGCTCACCGGTGAACACGTCGTCGCCCTGCTGAAGCAACCGCGCGGCCAAAGCGGGATCGACGTAGGTGCCGAACGCGCCCTGAAGTCGTTGGCGCTCAGCCAAACCCGCCTGCATGCGGTTGAACGACGCGGCCAGTGCACCCAGGTCGTCGTCCTGAACGACCGGCAAGCGTCGGCCATAGTCGCCTGCGGCGACGCGTTCGGCGCCTTTGGCGAGGTCGCGGACGGGTTGCAGCGAGAGCGAGAACCCGATGCCGACGGTGATCGGCACCGCGAAGACGAGCGTCAAGGCGCAGCCGACCAGGACGGACAGGATCGGGGCATCGCTGACCGGGTGCAGCACCGTCGCAAGCATGGCGCCACCGACGGTGTACGCGAAGGCGGCCGCGAGCATGGACACGTTCGATCGCGTGGCAAACGTGGGGCGCGAGCGCGGCAACGAATCGCCGATCCCCGTGTCACCGGCGAGGGCGATCCTGACGGGCCGCTGCATCGCCTCCGCGATGCTGTGAAAAGCGATCAGCTGCACCGCTATTCCGATGACGGCGCCGCGGATCCCGTATTGCAGCAATCGTGGCCCCGTCGCACCGGCGATCGCGCCGACGACGACCGACAAGGCGGCGGCCCATATGCCGCTACCCCACACCGTTCGGACGGTCGAGCTGCGCACATACCGGTACGTGGCCTCGAGGGCGGTCACTCCGTCGACGCCGTCGCCCCTGGCCCACTGTTTCACCAGGCGCGCCCATCCGTGGTCCGGGAAAACCATGATGCCTACGAGCACCACCACGGCGACAACGGTGACGGCGGTCGCACCGAGGTAGCGGCCGGACTTTTCGGAGACGACGATCGGAAGCGACACGAACACCGTGTAGACGGGCAGCGACACGAGAAACCCCGCAGCGCACAGGGCCCACCAGTAATACCTCGGTCCGCAACGATCCCATGTCCACTGCCAGATACGGTCCATGCCG
Organism: Mycobacterium sp. 1245499.0; assembly: GCF_001673615.1. Classification (NCBI taxonomy): domain Bacteria; kingdom Bacillati; phylum Actinomycetota; class Actinomycetes; order Mycobacteriales; family Mycobacteriaceae; genus Mycobacterium; species Mycobacterium sp. 1245499.0. Next base: position 18,369 of record NZ_LZMG01000348.1, on the reverse strand, counting down.
GGAGGTTAAAGCGTCCTCGGGGGCGATGCGCGGGAATAGGCCCACATCGGCCCGGCTGCGGCGCCGAGGCACGATGTCTCCCATGGTTGCCGTGTACCGCGCGCCGATGCGATCCCGCAACGATGCCGTCGACCCACAGGCCGCGATCGATCGCGCCCGCCGGCGCGGGGTGTGCGGGTTTGGGCAATTCGTGAACCGGCCGGGCGAACAGGAGCGGCTTGTCCATCGGGTCGACCGATTCGTCGACGTCGACGAAGGCTCGTTTGTGTGGACCCGCGACACCCACGGGTGGTTCTGGTTGGGCCGCATCTGCGGGCCTTACTGCTACGACGCCGACCCAAGCGCCGCAGCGGTGGACTTGGTGCACATCCGACCCTGCGAGTGGCTGTCCGTCCCGATGCTGGAGCAACACGTGCCGGTCGCCGTCGTCGCGACATTTCGTCGAGGCGGACGGAACTTCCAGGAGATCCATCACGCCTCGGTCGGTGTTGAGACACAAGCCATTTGGGATGCGCGGACGAGTGAGCCGGCCGGAACCTAGAGCACCGCGGCGCTGCTCAACGCGCTTGACGTCGGCGAGTGCGGAAACGCGGCGACACCGACGGTGAACCGGGGCAGCGCACATTCAGACGTGCAGCTGACGGGCGTCGTGTTCGCATCGACGGTGAACTTCCGCTGAACGAACCAATAACGCCAGTGTGAGTCGGGACAGTTCCAGCGGGCGTCTTGCAGGAAGTCAGCTCCGCCATGCGAAGCTACGTGCTGGATGGCCGGAACCAAGGAGTGCAAGCAGTGAGAGCCCTCGTCGCCGGCGCGGCCGGATTCCTGGGGTCCCACCTGTGCGATCGTCTCCGCCGCGACCGCATCGAAGTCGTCGGACTCGACAATTTCTGCACCGGTAGGCGCGAAAACATGATGCAGCTCGAGGCAGACCCGGGCTTCCGTTTCATCGAGCACGACATCACCCGGCCCGTAGCCGCGGTCATGCCAGGTCCACTGGACGTCATCTTCAACCTGGCCTGCCCCGCGTCGCCGCGCGCCTACCAGCGCGATCCGCTGTTCACCCTCGAGACCAACTACGCCGGGACCAGAAACCTACTGGAACTGGCGCGCGAGCGCGGGGCGACGATCCTGCAGGCCTCCACCAGCGAGGTCTACGGGGATCCGACTATCCATCCGCAGGCCGAAACGTACTGGGGCAACGCCAACTGCTTCGGCATGCGGGCCTGCTACGAGGAAGGCAAGCGGGTTGCGGAGACGCTGATGCTCGAATACGCGCGGCGCTACCGCGTCCGCATCAAGGTCGTCCGCATCTTCAATACCTACGGTCCGAGGATGGATCCGGCCGACGGGCGAATCATTTCGTCGTTCATCGTCCAGGCGCTACGCGGTGAACCGATCACCGTCTTCGGGGACGGCAGCCAGACCCGTTCCTTTTGTTACGTCGACGACCTCATCGAAGGGCTCGTGAAAATGGTGGCGAGCGAAGCTTCGTTCACCGGACCCGTCAACCTCGGCAGCCCAGCCGAACGCACCGTGCTCGAAACAGCAAGGCTGATCAAGGAAATGACCGGCTCCCCCTCCGTGACGGTCTTTCAGCCACTGCCGGCGGACGACCCGAAGCAGCGCAGGCCGGACATCGCCCTCGCCGAGTCCGCCCTCGGCTGGAGGCCGCGAGTCAGTTTCGAAGAAGGCGTCGAGCGGACAATCGAATATTTCACCGGCATCGGCGGATCCGGCTCCCAGACAGGCGTCCAGTGGTGAGGATTGCACTGGCTACCTTGGGAACTCGGGGCGATGTCGAGCCGTGCGCCACCATCGGTCGCGAGCTGCAGCGCCGAGGTCACGACGTACGCATGGCGGTCCCGCCAAACTACCTTGGCTTCGTCGAGTCGGCGGGGCTTGCTGCGGTCCCCCACGGCCCGGACCAGATTCGGCAGAACGCGGAGATCGCCCGCAAATACGGGGAGACTCCGAACCCGGTCTTCATGGCGTGGGTGATTGCCGAGGATCTCAAACGACTCTGGCCGCAGCTGGGCACGGCGCTCACGTCGCTGGCAGACGGGGCTGACCTATTGTTGACCGACGCGAGCCAGCAGGGGCTGGCCGCCAATATTGCGGAATACTACGACATTCCGCAGGCCGCGCTGCACATCTACCCGCTCGGGCGTGACACGGGTACGCAAGTAACCAAAGAGGCCGAAGACGCCGTGCGCCAAACGTTGGGCCTGCCGGAGGGATCGGGGTCCTCGGCGCGACAACCGCTGGAGATCCAAGCCTACGACGAACTCTTCTTCCCCGGGCTGGCAGCCGAGTGGGCGAAATGGGATGTCCGACGGCCTTTCGTTGGCGGGCTGACGCTGGAATTACCGACGGAGGTCGACGACGAGGTCTCGTCATGGATTGCCGCGGGCACGCCGCCGATTTACTTCGGCTTCGGGAGCAGCGCGCGAGTCGCTTTCCCCGCCGGCTTGCTCGAGATGATCAGCTGGGCCTGCGCGCAACTAGGCGAGCGTGCGCTGATCTGCAGCGGCGTAAGCGATCTGGCCGACATCCCGCAAAACGACCACGTGATGGTTGTGGGCGCGGTGAACCACTCGGCCGTCTTTCCCGCTTGCCGTGCGGTCGTTCACCATGGGGGCCCCGGCACCACGTTCGCCGGCATACGGGCCGGCAAACCTACGTTGGCCCTTGCCGTTTCGGTCGATCAGCCGATGTGGGCTGCTGCGGTCGGCCAGCTGGGCGTCGGCATCGGACGGCACTTTTCCGCAACCACTCCGGATTCGCTGCTCGCCGACCTGCGGGCCATCCTCACTCCGCATTGCGTAGCTCGAACCCTCGAGGTCGCCGCCCAGATGGCCACACCCGCCGAAAGCGCCGCCACCGCAGCCGGTTTGCTGGAAGACGCGGTCGTCCAATACGCCGGCTGAACACCTGTCAGCGCTCATCGGAGCGGCGAAGTTGCGTGTCCGAAACGCTCCGATAAGACGGCATCTCGAAGTCGGGGAAAGCGCAGATGTCGCCGCGATCCCTGACCCGCTCTAACCAGTAACGCTGATCGGCGGCCGAGGTGCAGGCATAGATTTTCATGTACGTCGCAGCGAACGGGAACAGGAAGCCGTTGCCGACAGCCTGCCAAACGGCTGCCGCCACACCGGGGGTTTCGACCCCTCGGTAGTCGTCCAGCGCGATCACTCCCCGTCTGGCCGTGTGAGTCACGGCGAGGGTGATGTCATTGGCGACGCACTGGTAGCCGTGACAACCGTCGATGTGGACGAAGCGCAGGCTGCGGTCTCCGAGATCGAGCTCTGAGGATTCGCAGACCTCCAGCGTTGGGCGGCGAGTGTGGAAACGGTCCCAGTTGGTGAGGAACTGCTGCTGGTCCAAGCCCGAGTACTGCTGGCGTGGGGCTTCGGCGATGTCGGCGTGATTCAGCACGGCGCCGAACAGATCGCAGATCACCAGTTCTTCGTCGTCCCGCAGGCCATAGCCCATCAAGATGGCGGACTTGCCCTGATATGCGCCGATTTCGAGCATGTCGCCCTTGACGCCCTCGGCCGTCTGGCAAGCGAGCAGTTTGCTGAACAGCTCGACGTCGGCCTCGAAAAACCAGCCGTCGACCTTGTCCATCTGCTCGGTGTAGAGGGCCCAAGTGGCATCGGTCATGACGCGCTCCTGCGCATGAACTCCTCCAGCGCGGTTGTGGGCCGCCGATTTTCGTGAGGTCAATATGGCGAGCGGCGTGCGGTTTGAACGGTATCAGTTCTGCGCCCAGCCGCAATCGATGCCGCAGCCAGCCGTCAGCCCTCGACGGCGAACAGCCCCCACTCGCCCGTCACACCCTTGAGCGTGTGCTCGCCGCGACCGGCGAAGCGCAGGTCCGACCCGGCGACCAGGTCGACGACGATGCGCGAAACGAGCACCTCGCCGGCCCGGGCCGCTGCCGCCACCCGCGCTGCGATGTGGACGGCGATGCCGCTGATGTCGTCGTCGCGCAACTCGACCTCACCCGTGTGTACGCCCGCCCGAACCTCGAGACCAAGGCTCCGCATGACGTCGCGGATCGCCATGGCGCACCGGATCGCCCGCGCGGGCCCGTCGAACCGGGCGAGAAAGCCGTCGCCCGTCGTGTTGACCTCACAGCCCTTGAAGCGTGCGAGCTGGCGTCGTACCTGGGCGTCATGCCTGCCGAGCAGCTCCTTCCACCGTTGGTCGCCAAGCTCGACCGCCCGCTTCGTCGAGTCCACGATGTCGGTGAACAACACGGTGGCCAGGACGCGCTCGACCGCCGGCTGCGGGCGGACGCCGGTGAGGAACTCCTCGACCTCGTCGAGCAGCGCGTCGGCGTCACCCGTGAAGAACAGATGGTCGGCGCCGTCAATCTCGACGAACTTGGCCCCGGGGATGCGATCGGCGAGGTAGCGACCCATCTCGCACCTCACCATCCGGTCGTCGTGCCGGTGCAGCACGAGCGTCGGCGCCTGGATCGCCGGCAGCACGTCACGGATGTCCAGCTGCGGATAAAGCGCGAAGATGTTGCGGACCATGCCGGGGCTGGCCGCCACGCGCTGCAGCCGCGCCCACCACCGCCGAAAATCGGCGTCGCCCCGCCGGCTCGGCGCCCATGCACCCAATCCGACGCCCTCGCCCCAGCCTGCCGCGCTCACCTCAACCAGCGCCGACAGCTGCTCCTCGGTGACACCGAGCGGGTAGTCGGCCGTTCGGAGCAGGCGGGAGAACGAGCCATAGAGGACAAGCGCATTCACGCGATCGGGATGGCTGGCCGCCGTCAGCATCGCCATCGTGCCGCCTTCCGAGACGCCCACCAGGTCGGCGCGTTCGCATCCGGACGCATCCATGACGGCGCGCAGGTCATCGACGGACTCTTCCAACGTCGGCGCGTGCATCACCGGATCCGAGAGACCGGTGCCCCGCTTGTCAAACGTGACGACGCGACGAAAGGACGCGAGCCGCGAGTAGAAGTGAACGACCGACGGCTCCTCCAACATGATGTCGAGGTGCGAGATGAAGCCGGGCGCGACGACGAGGTCGGGACCCATTCCGGCTACCGAAAACGCGATGTTAAGGCCACCGCTCTTGGCATAGTGAATGTCCGTCGGGACGTTCATGGTCGAACCTTACGCCGCGTGGGCCCTACGAAGGCGCACGGAACGGATACCGTGCATGGCATGCGTCGGGTGGACTACGTCATTCACTATGTCGAGTCGCTGCGCCGGTCGGTGGCGTTCTACCGCGACGTGATCGGCCTTCAGGTCCGAATCGAGGGCGACGGCTATGTCGAGTTCGACATGGAGAACACCAAGTTCGCGCTTTTCGAACGCTCGAAGCTGCCGGAACTCATCGGTCGCGACGGCGGCAACCCGCCCTGCGGTGAGATCGGCTTCGTGATCGACGACGTCGACGCGGAAGCGGAACGGCTGCGCGGGCTTGGTGTCGAGATCCTCACCGGGCCGGTGGATCGACCATGGCGCGAACGGACGCTGCACATCGCCGACCCGGACGGCAACATCGTCGAGTTCGCGCAGAAGCTGCGGTGATACTCGCCGTCGACCTCGGTAAGACGTCCTGCCGGGCCGCGGCGGGCGGCCGCAGGGCCGAGGGCGCGGGCGCCCCGGGGCTCGCGACGCCCGGCGGCGTGCGGGCCGCGGAGGCGGCCATCTTGGCGGTGGCGCAAAATTTCGGGCCGGTCGACGAGGTGGTCGTGGGCACCGCCGGTGCACTGGCGGCAACCGACGCGGCGCGCGCACTGGGCGACGCGCTGTTGGCATCGCTGCCGGCCCGACGCGTCGCGGTGACCAGTGACGCGGTGATCGCGCACGCGGGCGCGCTGAACGGACAGCCGGGCGTCGTGCTGATCGTGGGCACCGGCGTGGTGGCGCTCGCGATCGACACGACCGGCGCGCTGCGCACCGCCGACGGTTGGGGCCCCTGGCTGGGCGACGAAGGCGGCGGCGCGTGGATCGGCGCCGCCGGGCTGCGTGCGGCGCTACGCGCCCACGACGGGCGCGGTCCGTCCACCACGCTGCTAGAAGCTGCACGCGCCCGCTTCGGCGCGCCGGAGACCTGGCCCGCGCAGCTCACGGGCGCCGCCGCGGTCGCGTCGTTCGCGCCCGACGTCCTGGCGGCGGAGGGTGACGCCGCGGCGCTGGGGATCGTCAGCGCCGCCGCGCAGGCGCTCGCCGCGACCGCCCGCGCGGCCAGCCATGGCCCGGTGGCCTTGGTCGGCGGGCTGGCGGGAGTCCAGGCGCTGCGCTCGGGGCTCGACCTCATCCCCGCGGCCGGCGATGCGCTCGACGGCGCACTGCGGCTTTCAGCGATCCACGAGCCCTACCTGATTCGCGTGCAGGCGGATCCGAAAGTCCCTGTCCCGCAAGGGCTCGACGCGCTCGCCACCGAGGCCGTGCGGCCAGGCCTGGACGACCTCGACGCACGGCCCATCGGCGAGGTCGTCGCGCTGCTCGTTGCAGCCGAGGGCGAAGCGCACGAGGCGGTGGCCACGGCGGTCCCGCAGATCGCGGCGGCGGCCGAGGCGATCACCGCGCGGCTCGAACGCGGCGGCCGCCTGATCTACACCGGTGCCGGGACACCCGGCCGGCTCGGGGTGCTCGACGCGGCCGAGTGCGGGCCGACGTTCGGCACCGACCTGGTGCGTGGCGTGATCGCCGGCGGGCCAACGGCTTTGACCGAGGCGATCGAGGGCGCGGAGGATGCGTTCGATCCCGCCGACCTCGCGGACCTGACCGCCGCCGACGCGCTCGTCGGGATCACGGCGTCGGGCCGCACGCCGTACGTGGTGGGAGCCCTCGCGCACGCCCGCACGATGGGTGCATTGACCGTCGCGATTGTCAACAACCCGCGAAGCGAAGCGTCCGCCGACCTCGTGATCGAGCTGCTGACCGGGCCCGAGGTGCTCGCCGGGTCCACCCGGCTCACCGCCGGGACGGCGCAGAAGGTGGTGCTCAACGCGCTCTCGACGAGCGTGATGATCGCGCTCGGCAAGGCCTACGGAGCGTGGATGGTCGACGTGCGGGCGACCAATGCGAAGGTGCGTCGCCGCGCGGTGCGGATCGTTCGCGACGTGGCCGGCGTCGACGAGGAGACCGCGACGGCCGCGCTCGCCGCCGCGGGCGGTCACGCCAAGACCGCGATCGTCGCATTGCTCGCGGGCGTCGACGCGGCCGAGGCCGCCGCCCGGCTCGACCGGGCGCGCGGACGCGTGCGGGCCGCGTTGGGTGGGACATGAATGAAGTCGTCCCGCGGGCCGGTGTCACGCCCGTATCGTGAGGATCGTGTGTGAGCCAGCGTGCGGCCCGCCAGCTCTGGTCAGCCGCCGTCAGCTGCTAGCGCTCGCCGGCGGCGCCGGGGCGGCGTCCCTGCTCGGCAGCCCGCCTTCGGCACCGGCTCCTCCCCCGACATCGACAATCGGTGCGCACCTGACCGCCACGACTTCGGCACTGCTGCTGTGCCGGGACGCCTGGGGCGCCCGACCGGCCCGCTCCGGAGGGAAGCGCCACACCATCACCCGGATGACGCTCCACCACGAGGCCGTCGTCCTCGGCGAAAACCGCAATGCCCCAAACCATCTCCGCCAAGATCAGCGATTCCACCAGGATCAGCACGGATGGGTCGACATCGCCTATCACGTCGGCGTCGACCGCAATGGCAACATCTACGAACTGCGCAGCACCGAGATCGCGGGCGACACCGCGACGGACTACGACACGACGGGCCATTTCCTGGTTCTCTGCGAAGGAGACTTTGATCAAGAGGCCGTGCCGGAGGCCCAGCTTCAGGGGGCGGCGCGCGCGTTCGCCTGGGCCGCCCAGAATTTTCGCGTTTCGACCGACACGCTGGCGGGCCATCGGGACCTGGCCCAAACCTCGTGCCCGGGTCGAAACCTGTACGCCCACCTATCCTCGGGCGACCTCAAGCGCCGCATCGACGATCTCCTCGGCGCGGGCGGAGTGGATCTTCAGCGCTTCTGCGGACCCGACGCGGCCGCACGGGTCGCGTCAATCGAGGCCGGCAACTGACCACCGCCATCCGCTCGTCGGAGGCCGCCGGGATGCGAATCGCCGGAAATGTTTGCAGTCCTTCAGCAGCGGGCATCTCGCTGAGCACGGGCTAAGAAGGGGTCAGCATGTCGGTCACACATCTCAGCGGTTTCGCCAACGCCTGCCAGGAGGCCGTGACGGCCGTCCTTCATGCCATCACCACTCACGGGGACGAACGCCGAGAGCACCTCTCTGATGCCAAATCGGCGGTCGACACGGCATTACGCGATGCCCATAGCGGTGAGGAATGGTACCTGGCCGAGCACCTGCGTCAGGGGATCAAGGGTGTGGAGACCCGCCTGCGCGACGCTTCCTAGCCGCTCGCCATCCCACTGGTCGTCCTCGTCGACCTGGCGAGCCGAGCCAGTCAACCGGTGACGCGCAATCCCTTTCGCTGCGCCAACTCCTCGCCGGTAACCCGTTCGAGCATCGGCTGCCCGGGCGCGCGGAACAGGGTGAGGACGAAGCTGCAAGGAATGTCGGTGCGGTTGTTGGCGTCCTGATAGTGGATCACGTCGCCGCCCGGCCCCCAGAACGCGTCTCCAGCGCGCAGGACGCGTGGCGGCTCACCCTCGATCTCGAACAACAACTCACCGTCGATCATGTAACCGAACCCCGGGCCGCCGGGAAGGCGATGTGGTGGGTAACCCGGGGCCCCCGGCGGATGGCTGATGAGAACCGTCATCACATGGGCATCGTCGGGAATCAACGCCGACGGTACTTCCTGCAACACGGTCATAGTTGAGGTCGATTCGGAGTCGGTCGTGTCCTGCACCATTCGTTGCCCCTCTTATGGTTGCGAAACGGGCGCACGACCGGAGTGTGCGTCGATCCAGTCGGAGTATCGGGTGGTGAAGATGGTGGCGTTCTCAGCGGGCGCGAGGGTGTGATCGTCGATCACGGCACCGAAGTAGGGCGCCAGTGCGTCGGTCACGACGTGACGATGATCGCCAACGGCGGCAAGGCCCATGCGAACAAAGTCGTCCATCCCTATTGCCTCTGGCCCGGCGATCTCCATCACTGCGTTGATGGGGCTCCCGCCGGCCGCGTGGGCCACGGCCGTCGCGACATCGTTGGCGGCGATAGGACGAAACAACGCGTGCGGCAGCCTGACCACGTCACCTTCGGTCGCGGAATCGGCCAGTCCAACGGCGAATTCGAAGAAGGGCGTCGCTCGCACGATCGAATAAGGCCGACCGGACTTCCTGATCAGGTTTTCTTGAACGGCTTTCGCGGTGTTGTAGCCGCTGTCCGGCATCGTCTGCGCGCCCACAACGGACAACGTCACATGGTGCTTGACTCCGGCTTCTTGTTCAGCCGCAAGGAGATTGGTGGTCGTGGTGGTGAAGAAGCGCATCACGGGTTCATCGTCGAACTCTGGCGAATCAGCGACATCGACCAGCACATCGGCACCGGCGAGCGCGCCGCCAAGGCCTGCGCCGGTGAATGAATCGACACCTGATCGGCGTGAGGCCGCGATCACGTCATGCCCCTGGGCGCTGAGCTTGGAGATGACTTTCGAGCCGATCAGCCCGCGTCCGCCGATGACGACGATCTTCATGATGAACCTTTCACAGTTCGGGTTTCGTCGGGCGCGGCAGGCCGCGACACCGGGCGGAGCAATCCCCGGTATTGGTCGGTCACCAGATCCCGATATTCAGGATGGCGCAGGATGTAGTCACCCGTGATCTTGCACCGCGGGATAACCGTGTGCCCGGCCCTGCGGATCAGTGTGAGCACACCACCGATCATCGCCGAGGACACACCCCGATCACGCCATTGCGAATCGACTTCGGTGGCCATCAACACGATGTGGCCGCGGTAGCGGCGGTAGGGCTGCCAACCGATCACCTGGTCGTCTACGGTGGCCTCGAACCGACCTTCTCGGGCGTTGTCGGCGATGATTGTTAGCAGACCATGGTTTGCCCTGCGTTCGATAATGCCCATCGGCGTTGGTGATTCACTCATAGCGGTCAGCCGACGTCCTCGTCATCCCGGTCAAACTCTTCGCGCGCCACACCATAGAACGATGTGCCGTCGTGTGGGCTGCCACTGATCTGACCGCGGTGGCGCCGGGGCCGCAGCGGCGGTTGCTCGGTGTACCCGAACTCGGGCTCCTCAGCGGCCAGGCGCTCATCCAGCGCCAAATTTTCCTTGGGCGAGATCCATCGCAATGGAGCGTCGACCACGATGTCACCATCGTCGTTGCGCACCTCGTCGGAGTCCAGAGATTCGCTGGGGCCCAGCGTGTTATCGGGTCCCGGGTCGTCGTAGTCGCCGTCCAAGGTTGTCCTCCTTGACTTTTCGCTCGCCGACCTGTGGCTTTCCCGCCGACTTTGCTTGTGTGTACCGGGAATTCGGACTCAGGGGGTCCACTATCAAATAGGTTCACCGGGGAATTTCAATCCGAAGCGTTTGCATAGTTCGGGGACGCTGTCGACATCCATCTCAAGTTCGTACCGCGCGCAGAGTTGATCCAGCGTCTCTGTCGATATCTTGGCTATGCCGCCGAGGTCGGAAAGTTCGTCGAAGAACTGCTCAAATCCTGCGGGGGAAATGATCTCCAGGATGCGGGCCGGCTCATCGCCCGCGTTCCAGAATGTATGCCATTGGCCTCGTGGCTTGAAAATGAAGTCGGCTGGTCCGCCATAGAGCACCTCGTCGCCAAGCAAAGCGCCCACGCGTCCCTCGATGATGAAGCTGTACTCATCTTCGTTGTGGTGGCGATGAAGTGGTGCGGCCAACGCTCGGGGTGACATGGGATGCTCGAGCACGGAGAAACGCCCTTCCGCCTGAAACCTATCCAGGATGTGGCGGATACCGACCGTCCCGTTGAACACGTACTTGCCTTCGGTGCGGCCGACCGACTTGGCCGACGGGCCGCCTGGCCTCAAGATGTCGTTTGTCACTGGGATCCTCCGTCAGCTCAGTTGCGCCCGGCCATGATGCCGCCGTCGACATTGAGAATCGCGCCGGTGACCCAGCTGGCCGCGTCGGAGAGCAGATAGGTGATGGCGTTGGCGACGTCGGCGGGGGTGCCGACTCGCCCCAGGGGATGAATCGGCGCGAAAGTGTCCAGGGTGGAGTCGATCTCGTCCTTCGGGACCCACCGCTCGAGAGCGGGGGTTTTGACGGCGGCCGGCGCTACGGCGTTGACGCGGATCTGATGCCCGGCAAGCTCGATGGCCAGGTTGTGGGTGAGCGCATGCAGCCCGGCTTTCTGCATCGAATGGCCGGTCGATGGGGTCACGCCCAGTGCCTGATGCGCCCACATGCTACCGATGTTGACGATGGACCCGCCCTCGCCGCGTGCGATCATGCCCGCGACGACGGTCTGCGTCAGGAAGAACAAGGCGAAGTTCAGCTCCATGTAGGAGTCGTAGTCCTGCGAGTCGTACGCGAGAAACGGCTTCGGGATGAAGAATCCGGCCGCATTCACCAGGAGCGTGGCGTCGCTGTGATTCTCGGAAAGCGCGCGCTGCGCGTCGGCGACCGCCGCACGGTCCGTCAGGTCGGCGACGATGCCCGAGGCTTCCCCGTCGCTCGTCAGCTCGCTGACGGTGTCGTCGACGCGCGCCTTCGACCGTCCGACGATCACCGCGCTGCCGCCGTGACCGACGATGTCGATCGCGACCTGCCGCCCCATGCCGGCACTACCGCCGACAACGATGACCTTCTTGCCATCGAAATGCATAAGCGGGGTCCCTTCCTGGCTCTCCTTGACAGCTACGAGTGGACCCGGACGGACGATCCCGCGGTCGCTCGTACCTAGGCTGCGGCCGGCCCGGGTGAACTGTCATCACCCCAACCACCCATTCACCCGGGTGAGAATGCGCCGCCTGAAGCGACGCGTGAATGAATAGGGCGGTAACGATTAGTAATTACGTTCGCGTAAATACAGTTACCTTTGACTGCACGATCTTTTTGCGAAACGCAGACCGTTGACCCTCGCCCTGGAATCAGTCCCGATTTGGGGCGATGGCGCGTACCCTGAGCGGTATGTCCAAGACCAAGACCAGGGTCTGTGTACATTGCGGCCATACGTTCGATCCAAACGACCGGCCGCGGGATTTGTCCGATCCGGAATGGCTTCCGGCCGCCTCAGTCTATTGTTCGCATGATTGTAGTGACCGGTTCCATTGCGATATGGGTCATTGCTGCTCGGCCCACGCGAAGGGGAAGGCTCGGCGCCACGCCGCCAAGGCGGCCCGGTAGCCGAGACCATCCGGCGATCGGCGACGCCCGCTGTGCGGGGTGCTAGGTCTGCGGGTCCGGTGGGGCACCGTGCCGCGGGTGGTACAGCAGAGCACGGACCAGCGGCCGCGGGCCGACGGACCGGAGCATCTGGCTGGCCGGACGGACCCGCACTCGCTTCGGCCACCAGAACCAGCGGCCCATCACCGTCATGATCGACGGCGTGATGAGGGTTCGGACGACGAAGGTGTCGAACATCAGACCGATCCCGATCGTGGACCCGAACTGACCGATCGCCCGCAGATCGCTGGAGAGCATCGCGGCCATCGTGACGGCGAAAACCACACCGGCCGCGGACACCACCGGGCCCGTCACGCCGACGCCGCGGATGAGTCCCGTGTTCAGGCCGGCTCCGATCTCTTCCTCGATTCGGGACACCAGCATCAGGTTGTAGTCGGACCCCACCGCCAAGAGCACGATCAACGCGAATTCCGTTGCCACCCAGTGCAACTGGAAGTGGCCCAGGTGCTGCCAGATCAGCGTCGAGAATCCGAACGCCGCGCCCAGCGACAGCACGATCGTGCCGACGATGACTCCCGCGGCGACGAGAGCGCGGGTAACGATCACCATGATGATGAAGATCAGCACGATCGACGCCACCGCGGCGATCAGCAGGTCGTACCAGGCGCCAGTGGCGATGTCGTTGAATGTTGCGGCGGTGCCGCCGAGATAGATGTCGGCGTTCTCCAGCGAGGTGAGCTTCAGCGCCTCCTTGGCCGCGTTGCGCTCTTGCTCGACGGACTTGATGCCTTCCGCGGTCGCCGGGTCCACGGAGTGAGTGATGATGAAGCGCGCTGCCTTTCCGTCGGGCGACACCATCAGGCTCAACCCGAACTGGAAGTCGGAGTTCTGGAAGATCTCCGGCGGCAGGTAGAACAGGCTTTCCACCCGAGCGTCGTTGAACGATTTGCCCATTACGGCGTTCGTGTCGGTCAGCCGATCGAACTGATCGACCAGGTTGTCGAACGTGCTGTAGATGGTCAGCGTCGTATCGCGGATCGACTTGGTGACGGCGATGTTCTCCGGGATGATCGCCAGCAATTCGCGCGTGGCCTTGGCTGTGTTGGAGAGATCGCCGGTGAGGGCGTGGAACTTTTCGGCCAGCTGATCGAATCCGTCCAGCGCGTCGAACAGCGACCGTAGCGACCAGCAGATCGGGATGTCGTAGCAGTGCTTCTCCCAGTAGAAGTAGCTGCGAATCGGCCTCCAGAAGTCGTCGAAATCCGCGATGTGGTCCCGGATCTCGTCCGTGATGGCCGCCGTCTCTCCGGTGGTCTTCGAGCTGTCCTCCGCGGCGTCGGCGAGCTTTTGGGTTATCGCGTACTGGCGCTCCAACAGCGCGATCTGGGTGTCGAGATCTCCGATGATCTTCTTGATGTCGGCGACGCGGTCCTTGAGGTAGTTCAGGTTGCTGCGGATCGGCGCGGTTTGCACACTCAGCTGGAACGGAATGGACCCGTCTTCGATCGGTGGGCCGAGCGGTCTGGTGATGCTCTGCACCCGTTCGATGCCCGGCACCCGGAAAATGGCACCGGCAACTTTGTCCAACACCAGCATGTCTCGGGGATTGCGCAAATCGTGGTCCGATTCGATCATCAGCAGGTCCGGGTTCAGGCGGGCCTGGGTGAAGTGCCGATCGGCCGCGTCGTACGCCTGCACCGAGGCCGCGCTCTTCGGCAGGTAATACAGGTCGTTGTAGCGCGGGGTGAAGCCCGCGAGACCAAGGGCGCCAACGATCGCCAGGATGACCGAGGTCGCGAGGATGGGCGCCGGCCAGCGCACGATGGCCGTCGCCAGGCGGCGCCAGCGGGTGTAGTTGAACTTGCGCTTGGGGTCCAAAAGGCCGAAGCCACTGGCGACTGCAATGAGAGCGGGCGTCAGCGTGACCCCAGCCGCCACCACCACCAGCAGTCCCACCGCGCACGGGAACGCCAGCGAACTGAAGTAGGGCAGCCGGGTGAACTTCAAGCAGGCCAGCGCCCCGACGATCGTCAGCCCGGAGCCCAGGACCACCTTGCTGACGCCGGCGAACGTGTCGTAATAGGCGGCCTCACGGTCCAGACCGCGTTCGCGGCCCTCCTGGTAGCGGCCGACCATGAAAATCGCATAGTCGGTACCCGCTGCGATCGCGAGTGAGGTCAGCAGGTTCACGGCGAAGGTCGACAACCCCATGACGCCGGTTTCGCCCAACAGCGCCACCGCGCCGCGGCCGGCCGCGAGTCCCACGAAGAGGATCACCATGGTCAGCAACACGGTGCTGATGGACCGGTAAACGAACATCAGCATGAGCGCGATGATCACGACCGTGATGATCGTGATCTTGGCCAGGCTCTTGTCACCGACAACAATCACGTCGGCGGTCAGCGCTCCCTGGCCCGCGACGTAGGCCTTGACGCCGGCGGGCGGCTTGGAGTCCGCGACGATCTTGCGCACCGCGGCAACGGATTCGTCGCCGACCGCCCCACCCTGATCGCCTTTGAGGTTGACCTGGACGTAGGCGGCCTTATGGTCGTAGCTCTCCACACCTGAGGACGTGAATCGCTGCCCCCAGAAGTTCAGCGCATGCTCGACGTGTTCGTGGTCGGCCTGGATCTTTTTGACCAGGTCGTCGTAGAACCGGTGGGCGTCCGGGCCGAGCGGTTTGTCACCGACCAGGGTGACCAGGACGAGGTTGTCGGAGTCGTACTCCTTGAACTTCTCGCCGATGTGTTTCATCCCGGTTACCGATGGTGCGTCTGACGGCGAGAGCGGGACGGAAATCTCCTCGGCAACCTTCTCCAACTGCGGGACGAAGACGTTCACCCCGATCGCGATCAGCACCCAGGCCACGACGATCGGCAGCGCCAGCGCGCGGATGGTACGAGCGAGGCGCGGTTTGCGCTCGAGCTCATAGGGCTGCGCGACGGGGATTTCGTCCGTGTCGCTGGTTTGGTCGGTCATGCCGACTTGTCCAAGCAGGAAACTTGCGCGTTGTGCCCGTTGGCCTGTTGCTGATCGACCAATTTGCCGTCAACGGTGATGCGGCAACCGATGAAGGGGCTGTCACCTTGGGCGACGACATAGGCGAAGATGCCGGGCATCTCGGCGACGATCGTCTTCGACCACGGCAATGTCGTGAAGTTCGCCTTCTGCGGCAGCGACTCCGCATCCATCCAGTTGACGACTCCGGTCGTCCCGGGCGGCCCCAGTATTTCGTAGATGGCGGTCTTGGCCGCATAGGGCGGGGTGGCATCCCGGGGATCGGGCTTGGGCAAGCCGGGTCCAGGGAAGACGCCATTGAGTCGCATCACCGCGATGCCGCCGACGGCCAGCGCCACCACCACGACCAGCGGAACCCATGCCCGCGTGAGAAGCCTCAACACCGCGCCCCCCGATTTGGAATGCCCGAAGGGCTGATATTAAGCCATCTCTTCGCTTGTGCCACGGCTAGCCGAACGCCATCACGATCGAGTTGATTCCCGGGGTGGCCGCTAGGGCGACGCTGCAGCAGCGAGCAGGCATCGTCGTCGCCCCTGTGATAGTGAAAGTCGAGCGCCTTTCGCTGATATCTCTGGCCGATCGCGTCCGCTGCCAATACATCGGCCCCCCGTGGCGGCTACCATGTCAGATCCCTACGGTTTCTATGACGGCGAACTGCCCAGCCTGTCCGACGGTGGTGCGGCGAAATCCGGTGGAGGCGAAAAGCGCGTCGAACTCTGCGATGTCGCGTTCCTTGCCACCGGTCATGACCAACATGTTCATGTCCATCATTGTCGGCAGCACGGGACCGCCGAATTCTCCGACGAGATAGTCGATCACGACGAGGCGCCCACCCTCTTGGAGGGCAGCACGGCAGTTTGTCAAGATCCGTATGCAGTTCTGGTCGTCCCAGTCGTGCAGGATGTATTTGAGCACGTACAGATCTGCGGGCGGTACCGACTCGAAAAAGTCTCCCCCCACTGCGTTAAGGCGTTCCCGCAGGCCATCTTTGCGAGCCGCCGCCGCCGCGTAGGGCACGATTTGCGGCAGGTCGAAGACGCCGCCGCGCAGCTCGGGATTCGACCGCATCATCGCCCGAAGAACCTCGCCGTTTGCTCCCCCGACGTCGAGCGCGTACTCGACGCCTCGGGTATCGACCAGCTTCGCGATCTCGATCGCAGCGGCCGCACTGAGATTCGACATGGCTTCGGTGAAATGACTCGCCTCGTCGGGATGTGTGGCTAAGTAGTCGAAGATCGTGCCAGGTATACCGTGGGCAGCCTCCATCTGCCTGGTGCCGCTGCGAACAGCATCCGGGAAGCATCCCCAGGTCAACCAATGACCAGGTGCGGCTTGCGCAAGGACCATGCCACGCAACGAGTTCGGGTCGTCTCTGAGCAGCGTGCTGAGCAGGGGCGTCCCGCTCAGCTGCACACCGTCGGCCGACGTCACAAGCCCCAGCGAGGCGCAGGCCCGGATGAGCCTCCGAGTGGCGTCGGGATCGAGGGACTCCTCCGCAGCGATCGATTCAGCCGTATCGATACTCCCAGCGAGATGATCCGCTAAGTTGAAAGTCGCTGCGGCACGAACGATCTGGGTGACCCAGTAACCAGTCAGCATGGTCATCATCCGCTCGTGGTCTCGGGCTTCGGACGGTACGGGTGGTGTGGTCATCTTTCCTCCAACTTGCCGTGCCATGTTGCGGTACCTTCCTGCGACATCACGGCGGCGGGGATGGTTCGGTCGCGGCCGACGGCTGGCCGGCCAGGGCGGGTTGCGCACCGGGCCGGTCGCGGCAGAGCGCCGCGATGTCACAGGGCACAGGTTGGCACCCGGCGACGGGGTTGGTGATCAACAGCGCGGCGCACAATGCGCCCAGGCCGAAGAGCGCAGCGCTCACCCCTAACACGTGGGCGAATCCGGTGGCGCTCGCCACGCCAACGGTGATCAGGCCCATGGATCCGATCGACATCAGCGCGGCGAGTCGCGAGACGGCGTTGTTGATCCCCGACGCCAGGCCGCCGTGTTCGATCGGCACCGAGGCCAACGTGACGGACATCAGCGGTGTGATGGTCGCGACCAGTCCAATGGCCAGCACGGTCATGCCGGGGATCAGGTCGGTGATCGCGTGAAATCCGTTGGGCTTCGGGCGAATCAGCAGCAGCCCGACCCCCGCCACGGCGGGGCCGACGATCAGGAACGCGCGTGGTCCCACCCGCGCGGCGATGCGGCCGACGTGACGGGCGAACAGGAACGACACCGCTGGGATCGGCAGGGTGGCCAGTCCGGCCGCGGTGGCTGAGTAGCCGCCGATCTCTTGGGTGTAGAGGGCGACGGCCAACGACCCCAGTGTCAACCCGCCGTAGACGAAGGCGGTGACGAGGTTGGCGGCAGCGAAGTTGCGAAAGGCGAACAGCGGCAACGGAAGCATCGGGCATCGGCTGCGGTGCTGCCAGCCCACGAAGCCGGCCAGTGCGGTAATCCCGACCACCGATGGCGTGATGACCATCGGGGCGGTCCAGCCGTCGTGTTGTGATTCGATCAACGCAAACACGGTCGCGGCCAACCCAATCGACGATAGGCCCACCCCGGCCGCATCGACGTGGGCGCCCTCGATGCGCGCCGACATCGGGCACAACCAGAAGGTCAGCGCATATCCGATCGCCATGGGAATCGCAGACAACACGAATATCCAACGCCAGCTGAGGAAATCGACGCACAGTCCTCCTAGCAGGGGGCCCAACGCGAACGCGGCTCCCGTCCATCCGGTCCAGACGCCGATCGCTGCCGACTGGTGCGCTTTGTCGAACACCGAGTTGATCAGCGCCAGCGAGCCCGGCACGAGGAACGCCGCTCCCAGGCCTTGGATGAGGCGCCCCGTGATCAGCATCGTCGGCGCGATGGCGGCCGCCGCGAGAACCGAGCCCGCCCCGAAAGCCGACAGCCCGAACCGCATTACGGGTACCCGTCCGATCAGATCCGAGATGGACCCGCCGGGCAACATTGCGGCCGCCATCGCCAACAGGTAGCCGTCGACGATCCATTGCTGCAGCACCAGGCCACCCCCGAGGTCGTGCTCGGT
>NZ_LZMG01000347.1:0-37560 GCF_001673615.1 Mycobacterium sp. 1245499.0 | reverse complement strand
GGATTCGGGCGTGCTGGCCACCCTGCTGGCGTGTGCCGAGAAGTACGGCCTGGCCGAGGTGTCGCCGATGGTGTGCAACATGGCCGACCCGGAGCGGCTGGCGTTCCCGTTGCGTCGCGGCCTGGTATGGCGCAGGCGCACAAGCGAATTACGCACCGAGGCGGGCCAGGACCTGCTGCCCGGGATCGCGTCGCTGTTCAACGGCGCGTTGTTTCGGGCCGCCACCCTGGACGCCGTCGGTGTCCCGGATCTGCGGCTGTTCATCCGCGGCGACGAGGTGGAACTGCACCGCCGGCTGGTGCGATCCGGCCTGCCGTTCGGGACCTGCCTGGACACCGTCTACCTGCATCCCTGCGGATCCGATGAGTTCCGGCCGATCCTGGGCGGCCGGATGCACACCATCGGCGACACCTCGGCCAGGCCGTACTTCTCGGCACACGCCAGCAGGGTGGCCAGCACGCCCGAATCCTGCGGGCGCCCGTCGTCGTCGGCCAGCCACACCCAATCGGCGCCCTGGGCCAGCGCGTGCAGCATGCCGAGCGCGAAACCCCCTGCGCCGCCCAGGTTTCGGCGCGAAGCCAGGTAGGTGGTGGGGATAGGCTGGCCGGCCACCAGGTCGCGCACCCGGTCGTCGCCGGAAAAATCGTTGTCCACCACGATCAGGTGATCGGGCAGCCGGGTCTGCGTGCTCAGGACATCGAGCGACTTGGCCAGCTCGTCGGGGCGCCGATGGGTGACGACGACGGCGAAGACGGTCTCACTCATCCCCGGATGCTCTTTGGGCCAGGGGTGTCTCGACCCGACTCGCTTGCTGCGTCTCTTCCAGCACCTCGCGGACGTGCCGGGCCGCGTCTTCGCCTTCGTACGCGCGCACCACGTCCTCGATGCCGCCCGACATGCGGATGACGCCGTGATCGATCCACATCGCCGTCTTGCACAACCGGGCCAGGAATTCGTTGGAATGGCTGGCGAACACCAGGATTCCGGAACGCTCCACCAGACTCTGCAACCGCGACTGCGCCTTCTTCAAGAAGTCGGCGTCCACCGCGCCGATGCCCTCGTCGAGCAGCAGGATCTCGGGGTCGATGCTGGTGACCACGCCCATCGCCAGCCGAACCCGCATGCCGGTGGAATAGGTGCGCAGCGGCATCGACAGGTAGTCGCCCAGTTCGGTGAACTCGGCGATCTCATCGACCTTGGACAGCATCTGCTTTCGCGTCTGGCCCAGGAACAGGCCGCGAATGATGATGTTCTCGTAGCCGGAGATCTCGGGGTCCATGCCGACCCCGAGATCGAAGACCGGCGCGACCCGGCCGGTGACCGTCGCCCATCCGCGGGTGGGTTCGTAGATGCCCGAAAGTAGGCGCAGCAGAGTCGATTTGCCCGCGCCGTTGTGGCCCACCAGCCCCACCCGGTCGCCCAGCTCGAGGGACATGGTGATGTCGCGCAACGCTTCGACCACAACGACGTTGGAGCTGTTGCGGCCGATCGTGCCGCCGGCCTTGCCGAGGAAGGCCTTCTTCAACGAACGCGACTTCGCATCGAAGATGGGAAATTCCACCCATGCGTTGTGCGTCTCGATGTGAGGACCCGACACCGTCAACTACTCGAGTTCGCTTACAGGTACTGACCGTGCCCGGGCGCGCCGCCCGGCTTACCCATGCCCGGCGGCAGCGCGCCCTGGCGCATCTTTTCCAGCTGCGCGCGGGCGGCCATCTGCTGGGCGAACAGCGCGGTCTGGATGCCGTGGAACAGTCCTTCCAGCCAGCCGACCAACTGTGCCTGCGCGATCCGCAATTCGGCGTCGGACGGCGCCGCGTCCTCGTTGAAGGGCAGGGTCAGGCGGTCCAGCTCCTCGCGCAGCTCCGGCGCCAGGCCCTCCTCCAGTTCCCGGATGCTGGTCGCGTGGATCTCGCGCAGCCGGTTACGGCTGGCCTCGTCGAGCGGTGCGGCGCGCACCTCCTCGAGCAGTTGCTTGATCATGGTCCCGATCCGCATCACCTTGGCGGGCTGCTCGACCAGATCGGTCAGGGAACGCTCGTCGGCGCCGTCGTCCTCGGCCAGTGCCATCATCCGCGGGTCGACGCCGCCGATGATCTCGACGCCGTCGTCATCGTTGCGGGTACTCAACTCTTCACCATCCTTTGTGGACTATGAGTGGGGCGTCGCGCCGTTTCCGCGCCATTCATAAATTCGGGCACCGCCATTGTCGTAGATCAGCGCCCACGACTTCGACTTATCCAGTGACACTAGTCCTTCGGGTACGGCGAACCCCCGGACAGTCGGCGAGCTCGTGTAGATGTACCGAATATTGAGCGCTTTAATCGCCTCGAGGACCCGCGGATCTGAATCGCCTTTGCGGGCCGAGGTCCAGAAAATGTACCGGTTGGGACCCGGGCCCATCTGTTGCGGGTAGTCGTAGTGCGTCCACAGCGGATGCAGATCGGCGACGGCGTACATCCAGGCCGTGCCGTCGGTGTTGGCGTTGCCGATCAACGTCTCGTGCGCGCCGGGCAGCTTGGCCAGATAGGCCATCGCCATCAGATCGCGCTGGTCGATCATCACCGAGTCGTACTTGTCGCCGAACAACACTATGTGCCGATAGAGGTAGTGACGCCCGGTGAGCACGGCGGCCACCACCAGTAGCGTCGCGGTGGCGGCGATCCACACCGGGACCGGCCCCAGGCGCCGATCGCTGGCCAGGGACGGTCTGACCCTGGCGGCCACTCGTTTCGCGACGCCCACGACGCCGACGACGATCGTGAACAGCGCGACGCCGGCCATCGGCTCGAGCAGCAGGGTGATGGCCGCCGAGATCCGGCGCGGATCTTTGTAGAAGAACTCGCCGAACATCCCGGCCACCGCACCGACCGGACCGCCGAGCGGCGTCCCGGCGTCGACGTCGACCACCACGAGCAGCAGCCAGACCGCCAGTGGCCACCAGATCCTCTTGTAGGCGAAGACCAGTCCGCCGAGGATCGCGAGCGCCATGAGCCCGTACTGGTACGGGAAGTCGTTGAGGTGCCGGGAGTGCTGGAAGACCGCGTCGAACAATCCCCGCTTTTTGCTGAGGTGGGTCAGAAACGAGTGCCCGGCGATGATGTCTTCCTGTCCCTGGACGCTGATGAACTGCGGCAGCAGGATCAGTCCGGTCAGCACCGCGACGCAGGCCAGCGCGATGAAATCGGCCAGCCTGCCGCGCACCGGATGCCACAACACGTCGATCACCCACCAGGCCACCAGGAACAACAACACGATCACGCCGCCGGTGATGTGCACGGACATGACCCCCACCCAGGCCAGCACGGCCGCCGGGATGCGGTCGCGGTGTCGCAGCGTGGAGGTGATCAGGACGAACGCGGGCACCGCGACCCCGTAGGCGGCCAGGTTGGGCATCGCGGCGACGCCGAATTCGACGTAGGGGATCGCGGTGAACGACGCCGACAGCGCGGCCGCGGTGGCCGCCGCCCCGGCGCAGCGCCACTCGGTGGTGCGCGCCCGCAGCAGATGCCAGGTCAGCATCGCCGCGCTGGTGGGAAACAGCCACACCGATGCGGCAACCGAGCTCAGCGTGTAGCCGGTCGTGGGCGCCGCCCCGGTCAGCTGGCAGAACACCGCGATCAGCGCGTGGAACACCGACGGGTAGTACAGCGTCTTGTGGGTCTCGACGTTGCGCAGCTCGCCCATGTGCGTCGACG
Source organism: Mycobacterium sp. 1245499.0 (assembly GCF_001673615.1). NCBI lineage: Bacteria > Bacillati > Actinomycetota > Actinomycetes > Mycobacteriales > Mycobacteriaceae > Mycobacterium > Mycobacterium sp. 1245499.0. The sequence goes on along the minus strand of NZ_LZMG01000347.1, from coordinate 33,862 downwards.
ACGCCTGGCCGGTGTCCAGGATGAACCGCACCTCGTTGGCGTGCCAGACGGCGTCCCAGGTGCTCGGGATGGTCTGCCAATGGGCGGCCAGCCCGCGGTAGGCGGCCCACATGACGAGCATGGACCCCAGCGCCACCCCGGCCCCCACCGTGATGGCCGGCCACCGGCTGATCGCGCGGGCCTCGGCGTCGCGGTCGCGGTAGCGGGCGAGCAGCAGCGCTAAACCGGTCATCAGCAGGCACACCACCACCAGCGCCGCCAGCGCCGTCCACCCGTTCCACGGAATCCCGATGGCACCAAACGGAATAATGGCAAGGGCGACCATGCCGTAGGTCAGTGCCGGGCCGACCGCGACAGCGACGGGCCACGACAACTGACTGATACGTGCGATGATCGCCCCGGGCGCTATCAGCAAGAACAATGCAATGAGCGTTCCGAACCAGAGCCCCACTCGACTAGTATGGCTGGCCGGGTGCCCTGGCTCGGGAGGCCACCGACTGGCCGGAACGTCTGTGGCACCCGCTACCGTCACAGTTTCGCAAAAAGCGGAAGCTTTAAGGTGGCCCACATGGCATACGACGTCGCCCGGGTGCGCGGACTACATCCGTCGCTGGGTGACGGGTGGGTACACTTCGACGCCCCGAGCGGGATGCTGGTTCCCGATTCCGTCGCGACGACCGTGTCGACCGCCTTCCGCCGGTCCGGTCCCACCACCGTGGGCGCCCACCCGTCGGCGCAGCGCAGTGCCGCCGTTCTCGAGGCGGCGCGGGCGGCGGTGGCCGATCTGTTCAACGTGGAACCCGCCGGCGTCGTGCTGGGCGCCGATCGGGCGATCCTGCTCTCAGCGCTGGCCGAGGCGTCGTCGTCGCGGGCCGGCCTGGGCTACGAGGTCATCGTCAGCCGCCTGGACGACGAGGCGAACATCGCCCCGTGGCTGCGCGCGGCGCACCGCTACGGCGCCAAGGTCAAGTGGGCCGAGATCGACATCGAGACGGGTGAGCTGCCGACGTGGCAGTGGGAGGGCCTGATCGGCAAGTCGACCCGGCTGGTCGCCGTCGCCTCGGCCTCCGCGACGCTGGGCACGGTCACCGACCTGCGCGCGATGACCAAGCTGGTGCACGATGTCGGCGGCCTGGTGGTGGTCGACCATTCCGCCGCGGCGCCCTACCGGTTGCTTGACGTGAAGGAGACCGACGCCGACGTGGTGGCGGTGAATGCCGCGGCGTGGGGCGGTCCGCCGATCGGGGCCATGGTGTTCCGCGATCCGGCGCTGCTCAACTCGTTCAGTTCCATCTCGCCGGATCCTAAAGCGACCGGGCCGGCGCGCCTCGAGATCGGCGCGCACCAGTTCGGTCTGTTGGCCGGGGTGGTGGCCAGCATCGAGTACCTGGCCTCGCTCGACGAATCCGCCCGCGGCAACCGGCGCGAACGCCTGGCGGTGTCGATGCAATCCGCCACGGCGTACCTGAACCGGATCTACGACTACCTGATGGTGTCGTTGCGCTCGCTGCCGTTGGTGATGGTGATCGGCCGTCCCGAGGTGCGCATCCCGGTGGTCAGTTTCGCGTTGAACGGCGTGCCCGCCGAACGCGTCGTGCAGCGGTTGGCGGACAACGGAATTCTGGCCGTCACCAACGAAAGTTCCCGCGCGCTGGACGTATTGGGCGTCAACGACGTTGGCGGCGCGGTCACCGTCGGCCTGGCGCACTACTCGACGACGGCCGAAGTCGACCAGTTGGTCCGCGCGCTGGCCTCGCTGGGTTGAGCCCGGCCCGGTTCTAGACGGTCAGCACGACCTTGCCGTGCACCTCTCCGTCGGCCAGCTTCCGGTGCGCGGCGCCGGCCTGCTCGATGGGCATCCGCTCGCCGATGATCGGGCGGACCCGGCCGTCGGCGATCATCGGCCACACCTTGGCCGTCACGGCCGCGACGATCTCGCTCTTGCTGTTCGGGCCGCTGACTGGCCGCCCGCGCAGCGTGGTGCCGATGACGTGCGCCCGCTTGGCGAGCAGCTTGCCGATGTTGAGCTCGCCCTTGATGCCGCCCTGCATGCCGATGATGACGAGCTGCCCGTCGGTGGCCAGGGCGTCGATGTTGCGGTCCAGATAGGAGGCGCCCATGATGTCGAAGATCACGTCGGCGCCGCCGTGCTCCTGCAGCCGGGCGACGAAGTCCTCGTCGCGGTAGTTGATGGTGATCTCGGCGCCCAGGTCGCGGCAGGTCTGCAGCTTTTCCTGCGATCCGGCGGTGACGGCCACCCGCGCACCCAGCGCCCGGGCGATTTGGATCGCGTGCGTTCCGATGCCGCTGGCCCCGCCGTGCATCAGCAGCAGCTGGCCCTTGCCGAGGTGTGCCGTCAGCACCAGGTTCGACCACACCGTGCAGGCCACCTCGGGCAGCCCGGCCGCGTCCACCAGGTCGACGCCGTCGGGAATCGGCAGCAGCTGGCCGGCGGGGACGGCGACGTACTCGGCGTAACCACCCCCGGCGAGCAGCGCGCAAACCTCTTGTCCGACAGACCATCCCGTCACGTCGGCGCCGACCTCGCTGATGACGCCGGACACTTCCATGCCGATGATCTCGCTCGCCCCCGGCGGGGGCGGGTACTTGCCGGCCGCCTGCAGCAGGTCGGCGCGGTTCACGCCGGCGGCGGCGACCTTGACCAAGACCTCACCGGGCCCGGCGGAAACGTCGGGCACGTCCTGGCAGGAGAGTTGATCGGAAGATTCGGCGACGATGGCGCGCATGGTGGCCACGCTACCGAGTCCCGCTACCCTGATCAGCGGTGGCGTGGCAGAGCGGCCTAATGCACTCGCCTTGAAAGCGAGAGACGGCTAAAACCGTCCGGGGGTTCAAATCCCTCCGCCACCGCTCCTGATCACTCAACGCTCTGGTGCAGCGTGGGTGCGTAGCGCAGCACCGCGCCCACCCCGTCGGCCGGGGAGATGCGCTCGTCGGTGCGCACCAGGGCGGCGCCCACCGAGATCGCCGAGAACGGCAGCGCCTCGTCGGCCCGCAGCGTCTTGGCGGGAGCGGCGCCCTGCTCGGACAACACGTTCTCGTTGGGAGCGAGCGTCGTCAGGCCTTCGTCGGCGACGACGGTCGCGTCGCCGATGTCACCGATGATCAGCGTCTCCACGGCGCCCTGACGCAGCGCCGAGCAGACCGCGCCCAAGCCCTCAGCCGCCAGCCCGGACTGCCGCCCGATCTCGGCGGTGAAGCGCTGCGCGGCATCGTCGATGGTGCGCAGCTGGCGCTTGACGAACTCCGCTTCGATGGCCTGCTCGATCTCACCGAAGTCGTGCCCGCTGTGCCGGGCTCCCACCTCGAGTGCCACCGTGCGCTCGCGTAACCGTTCCGGCAACTCGGCCAGCAGGTCGGATCGCGAGCGCACCTCGCCCACCACAAAGATCACCTCGATGGCCTTGTCGTCGGCCAGTTCGGCGACGCGGTCGGCGACGGCGCGCAGGTTCTTGCGTGCGGCCTCTTCGGTGCGCAACTGGGGATCGCCGTAGTCCGCGGTCTCCGCACCGGCGGCTTTGTGCACGGGATGACCACCACCGTCCACGGTCTCGTCGCGCAGCGTTCCGCCGATGTGGGTGGTGATGTCGGCACCGCTGTGATCGACGACCGCCAGCACATAATCGGGATGATCGAAGCTCTGCTCGAGAATCGGTACCAGATAAGGCAATTCGGATACCCGGACGACATCGGTCGCGGCGGGTCGGGCCAAATGTTCGTTGATCACCACGCCGTCGGCGCTGGCGATCACCGCCCGCCCGCTGCGGCCGATCGGCGGCCGCAGGTTCTTGATCGCGTCCTCGATCTGGTCGACGACCGTCGCTGCGGCGTGTGAGCGTTCCAGTTCTTCTTTGATCGCCCGCCACTTGAGCTCGAGTTGCGCCTCGGCGTCATGGGTGTCATGTGAGTCATCGAAGTAGACCGAAGCGAACGGCCCCGGTGCGTCCAGCAGCTTGCGGAAGCGTTGCGAGTCCATGCGTTGTTGGTTGCCCCGCCAGCCGGGGGACAAACACCTAGCTTCGGTCGCCCTCGGTGTCGTCGAAGAAATGCCACTCGCCGTCGTGTTCGACTTCCATGCGCCAGCCGAGCTCGCTGTTGTCGGCCTTCTGGTCGACGAACCACGCGTGTGCGTCGTCGGCGCTTTCGATGTCTTTGGTCGCGACGACCTCGCCCTTCGGGTCGAGCACTCGATAGGTAGCCATGAGGGCAGTGTTCCCACTGCCGTCGTCGTCAACCGGATGGGATTTCGGCGGTGATCGTGTCCAGCAGGGCGGTGTACCGGCGGGCCTCGGGATCGCGCCCGGGTTTGCCGCTGCTCACCACGCCGGCCGACAGGCCGCGCGCGGGGTCGGCCCAGATGGCGATGTTAACCAGGCCCAGGTTGCCGAACGCGTGCGGCGCGTTACGCCCGAACGGCCCCCACCGGTTTGTGCCGAGGATGTAGCCGGTACCCCAGCGGGCCGGCTGCAGCCCGACCGCGAAATCCGGTCGTAGCCTTCGGCATTGGGTCACCGCGCCGTACATGGTCTCCGGGCTGATCACCCGCACACCGTCGAGTTCGCCTCCGCGGCGCCATATCTCGGCGAACCGCGACATCTCCTGCGCGGTCGACACCGTGTTGGACGACGGAATGATGGTGGTCAAGAACATCGGCGAATTCGTGTACGGGATCATCTCGTGCACGGTCCCGCCGATCGCCTTGCGGAAAATCTGGGCGACCACCGGCGGGAGCGTACGCCCGGTGGCGTGGCTGGGCGCGACCAACGGGACGTCCTGCTTGGCGACGCCGAAGTTGGTCCAGCGGAAGCCGAGTGGGTCGAGGATCTCGGTGGCCAGGATCTCGCGGATCTCCTTGCCCGTGGCCGCGTAGACGATCTCGCGCACCAGCGGACCCCAGGTCAGCGCGTGGTACATGTGCATCAGCCCCGGACGGTAGAGGGGCCGCAACTCGCTTAGCTTCTGCTGCGCGTACTCGTGGTCGTCGGCGCGGGTGACGTCGGGTCGGGGCCCGGTGGGAAAGGGCAGTCCGGCGCTGTGCGTCAGCACGTGCCGGATGGTGATCCGGTGCTTGCCGTGGCTGGTGAACGTCGGGATGTATTCGCACACCCGGTCGTCGAGCGAGAACACGCCGCGCTCGACGAGCATGTGCACGACGGTCGCCGCCATGCCCTTGGCCGCCGAATACACACAAAACGGTGTGTCGGGGGTGACGACGATCTTCTCCGCGTCGGGCGGGTCGCTGGGGGCGTTGCCCCAACCGTGGCCGATCGCCCGGTTCAGCACGACGCGGCCGTGCCGGCGGATGCACAGCTGGATGGCGGGGTGGAAGCCGGCTTGGTACCAATGCCGGGCGGCCTGCCAGATCCGGTCGACGGCGGCGCTGTCGATTTCGGAGTGGTCCTCGGCGCCGATCGTCGTCACGGAGTCCAGGTCGGCCGGGAGGCGGATCTTGCCGTCTGGTGTCGTCACCTCAGCGAGGGTACGTGGCGCGGGACTACTCGCCGGTGAACTGCGGCGGCCGCTTTTCGAAGGTCGCCGAGATGCCCTCGGTCAGGTCCTTCGACGGCAGGAAGGCCGCGTTCCAGGCGGCCACGTACCGCAGGCTCTCCGAGACGGCCGCGGTTCGTTGCTGGTCGAGCACGTCCTTGATGCCGTGCACGGTCAGCGGGGGATTGGCGGCGATCTCCGCGGCGGTGGCGTGTGCGGCGGCCAGGGTGGCGTCGGCGTCGGCGTACACGTCGTTGACCAGACCGATCTTCTCGGCGCGGGCCGCGTCGATGTCCTTGCCGGTCAGCGCCAGCTCGCGCAGGTGTCCGTCGTTCAGGATCATCGGCAGGCGGGCCAGGCTGCCGACGTCGGCGACGATGGCCAGCTTGACCTCACGCACCGAGAACTTGGCGTCGGCGCTGGCGTAGCGGATGTCGACCGCCGAGATCAGGTCGACGCCGCCGCCGATGCACCAGCCGTGCACCGCGGCGATGGTGGGGGTGCGGCAGTCGGCGACCGCGGTGATCGCGGCCTGCATGCGCTTGACCTCGCGGTGGAAGACCGCGCGCGGTCCGGCCAGCGCGTCGCCGGACAGCAGCGGGGTGAACGAGCCGCCCATCGCCGGCACGTCCAGGCCGTAGCTGAAGTTGCGGCCCGAGCCGGTCAGCACGATGGCCCGCACCTCGGGTTCGGCGTCCAGCGCGGCGAACAGTTCGGGCAGCTCCGACCAGAACGCCGGTCCCATCGCATTGCCCTTGCCCGGCCCGATCAGCGTCACCTGGGCGACGTGGTCTTTCGTCTCGACGGTGACGGATTCGTATGCTTGCGCCATATCGAGACCGTAGCGTGGCGAATATGGCTCCTGACTTGCGACCCGGACCGCATTCCCCGCCCACCGACGAGCTACACAGCGCCGAGGACACGCTGGGGGTGCTGCAGCGCGTGGTGCACACCATCGCCGCCGACGATCTGTCGCGACGGACGCCGTGCACGGAATTCGACGTCTCAGCGCTGACCGGGCATCTGCTGAACTCGATCTCGGCGCTCGGCGGCATGGTCGGCGCCCAGATCCCGGAGCGCGACGAGGGCGATTCGGTGGAACGTCAGGTGATCGCCGCGGCCCGGCCCGCGCTGGACGCCTGGCACCGCCATGGCCTGGACGGCTCGGTCCCGTTCGGCAAGGGCGAGATCCCCGCCAAAAGCGCGTGCGGCATCCTGTCGATCGAATTCCTGGTCCACGCTTGGGATTACGCCGCCGCGGTGGGGCACGACATCAATGCGCCCGAGCCGTTGTCCGAATACGTGCTGGGCCTGGCGCGCCAGATCATCAGGCCGGAGCTACGCGGTCAGGCCGGATTCGACGACCCGGTCGACGTCCCCGAAGATGCCGGCGCGCTCGAACAATTGGTCGCGTTCACGGGTCGCAACCCGGCGGGCTAGCTCGGGCTGCCTAGCCCTTAGCCACCGACTGTGAAGCCTGGGCATTGAGTGTGAGGCCACGGCGGGTTCGCACGGCGCGTCGCCGCCCTGGATGCACACTCAACGCCGTCAATTCACACTCGGCGGCACGAAGGCACACTCGAGCGCCCAGACCTACTCGCGTTCCAGGTAGAAGTAGTAGTACTTGCCGTTATCCCGCACGCCTTTGCCGTTCATGATGCCCATCACGGCGTCGTCGTCGATCTTCTTGAAGTGGTCGTGCACCGGCTGGCCGTCGTAAACCATTGTGGCGGTGACCTCTCCGCGGAAGTCCTCCAGCCACAGGCTCGCCTCGCCCTTACCCATCTCCACGTTGGAGAACTTATTGCCGTCGGCGTCCAGGCAGACCAGCGGCTGCACGTCGCGGGCGGACTTGAAGGTCTTGCCGTACCAGCCGGCCTTTTCCAGCTGGCCGTTCATCTTGTGGCCGGTCTGGAATTCGCCGCCCTTCCATTCGCCGAGCATGCCCTCGATGGTCGCGGGTGCCAGTTCGGCCCAGAAGTCGTCGAGCTCGGAATCCGCGATGTCGCCGCTGCGCTCTTTGAACTCGGTGAACTTCTTCCGCGCGAGGTCCACGGGCGACTCCTTACGATTCGGTGCGGGCAATCCAATCGCGGGCAAAATGCAGCAGGGCGTCATTTTCCTCCGGCGCACCAATGGTGACACGCACGCCCTCGTCAGCAAACGGCCGCACCACCAGGCGTGCCTCCGCGGCCTGCTCGGTGAAGTCGGTGGTGCGCTCACCCAGCGGCAGCCAGACGAAGTTGGCCTGCGACGCGGGTAGCTCGAACCCGGCCTCGCGCAATCCCGCGCTGACCCGGGCGCGCTCGAGGACCAGCGCATCAGTGCGGGCCATCAGCTCGTCGGAGGCCTCGAGCGACGCGATGGCGGCCGCCTGCGCGACGTTGGTGACCGCGAACGGCATGACGACCTTGTCCAGCGCGGTGATCAGGTCCGGATGGGCTACCGCGTAGCCGACCCGCAGGCCCGCCAACCCGTAGGCCTTCGAAAAGGTCCGCAGCACAACGACATTGCTGTGGGTCAGGGCCAGCTCCAGGCTGTTGGGCAGCAGGCCGTCGCGGATGTATTCGGCGTAGGCCTCGTCGATCGCGATCAGGACGTGCGGCGGCACGGCCTCGACGAAGCGCGTCAGTGCGTCCGGATCGACGACGGTGGATGTCGGGTTGTTCGGGTTGCACACGAAGATCAGCCGGGTGCGGTCGGTGATCGCGGCGAGCATCGCGTCGAGGTCGTGCGTGTGGTCGGTCAGCGGCACCTTGACGGTGGCCGCGCCGGACACCTGAATGATGGGCAGGTAGCACTCGAAGCTGCGCCAGCCGATCATCACCTCGTCGCCGGCGGCCGAGGTGATCTGAACCAGCTGCTGGCACAGCGTGACCGAACCGCTGCCGACCGCGATGTGCTCGGGCGCGACGTCGGAACCCAGGTGCATGGCCAGCGCGGCCTTGAGGTCGACGCTGGCGTTGTCGGGGTAGCGGTTGACGACGGCTACCGCGCGTTCGATGGCGGCGTGCACGCTGGGCAGCGGCCCGTGCACGGTCTCGTTGCTGGCCAGTTTGATCGAGCCCGGCACGTTCTTGCCGGGCACATACACTGGCAGTCCGGCCAGTTCGTTGCGCAGGCGGGCAGTCACTTCGACAGTTTACGTGTCAGCTGTGTACAGTATGGCCGGTTCCGCGAGACCGGAAAGGGGTCGGTACCCTCAGAAAGTCCAAGGGAGGCGTGCCAGAGCGGCCGAATGGGGCTCACTGCTAATGAGTTGTCCCCCTCAAAGGGGACCGGAGGTTCAAATCCTCTCGCCTCCGCTAGATCCTTTAGCGGCAACACGGAACGACAACTGAAGAACAGGCGCCCGTAGCTCAACGGATAGAGCATCTGACTACGGATCAGAAGGTTAGGGGTTCGAATCCCTTCGGGCGCGCTCACTAGCTCAGGGTTGGGCAACCCGAAATGATTCGAATCGTTCAGACCCAGTTTCTTGTCGGCGCGGTTTCCCGTCGATACCTTCCGCCCATGACAATCAGCATTGAGCAAATCGGTGGTGGCGCCGGCGGCGGTTTCCTGGGTGGCGGCGGTGCCGGTGGTTTCGTCGGTGGCGGCGGCGCGGGTGGCTTCCTGGGCGGTGGCGGCGCCGGCGGCTAGGCCCCCGACTCGCGCGCGCGGCCCGGCGAGACGATCGGGCCGGGTGGCTCATCCGGTGCGGCGCCGGGCCTCAGGTCCAGCTGCATCCACGCGACGTCGTGCCAGCCGCCGTGCTTCCATTCGACGCGGCGGTACAGCCCCGCGTCGGTGAACCCGAACGCGCGGTGGAAGCCGGTGCTGGCCTCGTTGGGCTGGGTGATGCCGGCGAACGCCTGCCGGTAGCCCCGCTCGGCGAGCCTGCGCAACAGCTCGGTGTAGAGCGCGCGGCCCCCGCCGGTGCGGCGATGGCCGGCTTCTAGATAGATCCCGGTCTCGGTCGACCACCGGTAGGTGGCAAGGCGATTGAACGCGTGCCCGTAGGCGAAGCCGATCACCCGGCGATCGCGTTCCAGCACAAGCCATTCGTGGCCGGCCTGGGCGGCGGCGATGCGCGCGGACATCTCGGTTTCGGTCGGGACGTCGATCTCCCAACTGATGACCGTGTGCTCGACGTACGGCCGGTAAATGGCAAGGCACGCGGCCGCATCCGGCGCAGCTGCCGGCCGGACCAGGCCGGCGCTCGCGTGCATGTCGCCGCGCTAGGGGCGGGGCTGGAAGGGTCCGCCGAACGGTCCCCGTCTGGGCGGTTCGGTCACGGTCTGCGTGACCGTGCTGGTTTCAGTGCTCGGCGAAACGGTGACGGTGCTCGGTGGCTCCGTCGTCGTGGGAGTGTCCGTGCTGGGCGGCGGGGCCGTTTCGGTCACGGTCTCGGTGGGCGCGCCGCCACCGCCGCCGTGGTGCCGCGGCGCGTGCGTCGTGGTGGTCACCGGCGCGGTGGTGGACGGGACGGCCGTCGTGGTGGTCGCGGGGCTGGGCGCCGGTGAGCCGCTGGTGAGCTTGACCACCGCGAACACCAGCGCGGCCAGCAGGATCACCCCGAGCGCGCCGGCCGCGACCAGCGCCGCCGGACGGCGATACCAGGGCGTCGGCGGCTCGGGCGGTGGGGCCTCGGGCTCGTAATATCCGCCGTACCGCGCGGCCGCGGTGGGCTCGGAGTAGAAATCCGGTTCCTCGGGATAAGGCGGCACGAGAGGAGATGTTAGTGGGTCAGGCCGCGCTGGAGATGAGGCCCAGCGCCCGCTCGAACAGATGCACCGTGGCCGCGTGCAACTGGTCGCCGACCTCCTTCTCCGCCTTCCCGGCGCACGCCCGGGCCAGCGTCCCCTCGATCACGATCCCCAGCTTGAAGCAGGCAAGCACGGTGTACCAGGTGATGTCGGACAGGTCGCGGGTGGTGTTGGCGGCGTAGCGCTCGAAGAGCTCATCGGTGCTGGCGAGCCCGTCCTGGCCGCCCAGGGCGTGACTGAACACGCTGGAACCGTCGGGCTGGCGCCAGGTGGCCAGCAGCCAGCCCAGGTCCAGCAGCGGATCCCCGATCGTGGACATCTCCCAGTCGACGATCGCGACCACCTCTGGCCCGGTCCGGGAGAACATCACGTTGGCGGCGTGATAGTCGCCGTGCATGATGCCCGGGGTCCAATTGGCCGGCCGATGCCGTTCCAGCCAGGTGGACACCTCCTCGATGCCGGGGATGTCGGGCCCGGGGTAGCCCTCGTACTCGTTGTAGGACTCCAGCTCCGAAAGCCAGCGTGGCACCTGGCGTTCCAGGAAACCCTCCGGCTTGCCGAAGTCGGCCAGCCCCACCGCGACGTGGTCGACGGCGCCCAGCTTGGCCAGCGCGTCGGCCATCGACAGGCCCATCCCGTGGCGCACCTTGGCGTCGCCGGCGTGCAGCGGCGGCAGGCCCTCGCCCGCGTTGAAGCCGTCGACCGGGTCCATCAGGTAGAAGACGGCGTCGCCCAGCACGCTCGGGTCCTCGCAGGCGGCGATCAGGTGCGGATGCGGGACATCGGAACCGGCAAGTGCGGCAAGGACTTTCGTCTCCCGCAGGATCACGCTGTTGCTGCGCGGGCGCAAGTGCCGTGGCCCGCGCCGCAGCACGTATTGCCGGCCGGCCCTGGTGAATCGCAGCATCACGTTCTGGGTGCCGCCGGTGACGTTGGAAACGTCCTGCAGGGGCCCCTCACCGAGCCCCTGCCCGGACATCCACTGCGCTACGGCTTCCAGGTTCACGGGTTCCACTCGTCAGCCCTTCGGGTGCGGCGTGTATCGGACGGTTTGCGCTCGGATCATGCCGTCACGGAACACGAAGGTGTCCACGCCGTCGTCGACCCGGTTGACGTCCGAATCGGCGGTCCACACCAGGAACAGCACGTCCTCGTGGAAAAGGCGAGTTCTCAAGTCCCACTGCGCATTCGGCAGGTCGGCGAGCAACTCCTCGAACACCTGGCGGATGGCCTGCGTGCCGCGGGCGATGCCGGCGGGGCTGATCACCACGGCATCCGCGGCGTAGTCCGCGACGATCTCGTCGAGGTCGCCCGCGGCCAGTGCGGCGCCGTGGTGGGCGAACACCTCCTGCGGCGTGCGCGGCGGGATGGGCGTCATGGCACTCCCTTGCAACCTGTGGACCGTCTGGGAAAAAGACTAGGACAGCGGCGACGGGCGGCCCCGGGCGGCGGGGGCTGGAAGAATAGTGTGCATAACTTACTTTCTGGGGAAGGAACTGGCCATGCCGCGGACCGACGATGATTCCTGGGAGATCACTCAAAGCGTGGGCGCCACCGCGCTGGGTGTCGCCGCGGCTCGCGCGGCCGAGACCGAGAGCGAGAACCCGCTGATCAGCGATCCGTTCGCGCGGGTGTTCGTCGACGCCGCGGGGGAGGGGATGTGGAGCATCTACGCCAACCCCGCGCTGCTGGCCAAGGCCGGTGACATCGAGCCGGATCTGCGCGACCGGCTGCAACTGATGGTCGACTTCATGGCCACCCGGACGGCGTTCTTCGACGAGTTCTTCCTCGGCGCCGCCGACGCCGGCGTTCGGCAGGTGGTGATCCTGGCGGCCGGCCTGGACGCCCGCAGTTGGCGGCTGCCGTGGCCCGACGGCACGGTCGTCTACGAGCTCGACCAGCCCAAGGTGCTGGAATTCAAGTCCGAGACACTGCGCGAGCACGGCGCGGAACCGAAGGCGCGGCTGGTCAATGTTCCGATAGATTTGCGCCAGGATTGGCCGAAAGCGCTGCAGGAGGCCGGATTTGATGCGTCGGCGCCGGCCGTCTGGTCGGTCGAGGGCCTGGTTCGCTACCTGCCGGCGCAGGCCCAGGACCTGCTGTTCGAGCGGATCGACTCGCTGAGCGTCGCGGGCAGTTGGCTCGCCTCCAACGTGCCCGACTCGGGCTTCACCGACCCCGGGCGGGTCCAGCGGCAGCGCGACGACATGCGACGGATGCGGGCGGCGGCCGCCGAGCTGGTCAACGCCGAGATCACGGACTTCGACGACCTGTGGTACGCCGAGGAGCGCACGCCGGTCGACGCCTGGCTGCGCGAGCGCGGCTGGGATGTCACGACGGCGTCGTTCGCGGAGTTGATGGCGCGGTATGACCGCAGCGTGCCGCAGGGTTCGGAGGACTCCATGCCGCCCACCCTCTACGTGTCCGCGCAGCGAACGGCGGGGTAAATCAAATCTCCTTAGGGGCAACGTCTCTCACCACCGGCGTCGGCCATCGGTACGCTCGCGGTCATGGCTGCCCGACGCGCCCGGCTCAGCGACGTGCACGAGATCGCCGCCGCGATGCCGCACGTTCAGCGCCTGGCGGGGCCCAAGGGCAACGCCATTTACCAGGTGGGCGGGAAGTCGTTCGTCTTTTTCCGCACGCCCCGGCCCGACGCGACCGATCCGGACACCGGCGAACGCTATGCCGACGTGATCATGCTCTGGGTGGAATCGGAGAGCGACAAGTTGGCGCTGGTTTCCGATCCCGAATCGCCGTTTTTCACCACGAACCACTTCGACGGGCACCCCTCGGTCCTGGTGCGGGCCAGTCGGTTGGGCGAAATCAGCAGAACCGAATTAGCTGAGCTGATCCAGGACGCCTGGCTGTCCCGTGCGTCGAAGAAGCGGGCCGCGACCTGGCTCGCTGATCACCTCTGACGCGGCGAGTTGTGCCGACAAGCACTGCCGCATAACCCATTGCATGTTTAGACATAAGTCGAATGGGTAACTTCACGTCCACGAGAAACTTCTTCTCGTCCACATTGGAGGTCGCGATGCGTGGCAGCGGGATCATCGGAACGGTTGCGTTGGTGTGGTTGCTGATCGGAGTCTTCGCGGCGTGGCAGCGCGACTACTTCAAAAACGACAACACATCATGCGCCTCGGCGGGCACGGTTGCGGTGACCGTGATCGCCGGACCCTTGAATTACTTCGGTGTCAATCCGAAAGTCACGGATTGCCATCTGCCGCAACCAAGTTCAATGCAATCGATCAACCTCTAACCGCTCACTCAAAAGGAAGTTGACATGGTTATCTTAGGGATTGTCCTGCTTATTCTCGGATACTTTTTCCACGTACCGATCCTGACCACGCTGGGCATCGTGCTGCTGGTCATCGGAGCGATCCTGTGGATCCTGGGCTCGGTCGGCCGCCCGGTCGCCGGCCGGCGCTATTGGTATTAACGGCTTGACTGAAGAACGAATCGCGCGACTGCTCAGCAGTCGCGCGATTTGTTTCACAGGCTACGCATAGGTTTGGCATAGCCGCGGCTCAGCCGTCGGCGGATACTGGAACTTGTGACGCAGCCCCGAGCCTCGGTAGAGCGGGTTGTCATGTGCCGTGCGGACGGCAACCCCATCAACGTTTTGGTCGTCGACGACGAATCCGTCCTGGCCGACATGGTGTCAATGGCACTGCGGTACGAGGGCTGGAACATCTCCACCGCCGGTGATGGCGCGTCGGCCATCGCTTCGGCCCGCTCGCAGCGGCCCGACGTGGTGGTTCTCGACGTGATGCTGCCCGACATGAGCGGGCTCGACGTCTTGCACAAACTGCGCGAGGAGAACCCGCAGCTGCCGGTGCTGCTGCTCACCGCCAAGGACGCGGTCGAAGACCGCATCGCCGGCCTGACCGCCGGTGGCGACGACTACGTCACCAAACCGTTCAGCATCGAAGAGGTCGTGCTGCGGCTGCGGGCGCTGTTGCGCCGCACCGGGGTCACCACGGTGGACAGCGGCGCACAGCTGGTGGTCGGGGACCTGGTGCTCGACGAGGACAGTCACGAGGTCACCCGCGCCGGCGAACCAATTTCGTTGACCTCCACCGAGTTTGAGCTCCTGCGCTTCATGATGCGCAACTCCAAGCGGGTGCTGAGCAAGGCCCAAATCCTGGACCGGGTATGGAGTTACGACTTCGGCGGCCGATCCAACATCGTCGAGCTCTACATTTCCTACCTGCGCAAGAAGATCGACAACGGCCGAGAACCGATGATCCACACGCTGCGCGGCGCGGGTTATGTCCTCAAGCCGGCCCGCTGACACGCGGCGGGTCTGGTCGCTGCGGCTGCGGCTGCTGGTCGGACAGATCGTCGTGCTGGCCATCGTCTGCGTGGGCATCACCGCGGCGACCGAGCTGGCGTTGCTCCACCACCTGGTGGCACAGCTCGACGGACAGCTGGCCGGCACCTCCTATCGCTCGGCGCTGATGTATCCCGAGCCGCCGCATTCGGGCTGGCGGCATCAGCACGTCTATCCACGGCCGGGCCCCGGTCCGCGGTTCCTCGATGCCCCGGGCCAGCCGGCGGGCATGGTGGCGGCGGTGGTCAGCCACGGCAACACGGTGGACGCCGGTTACACCACGAGCAGCGGCGACCGGGCCGAGCTGAGCCCCACCGCCCAGCAGCAGCTGTCCGCGATCGCCGACCGTCGCAAGCCGGTGACGCTGAACCTGGACGGGCTGGGCCGCTACCGGGTCGTCGCCGCCCCGAGCCGAAACGGCGGCGACGTCATCGTCACCGGCCTGTCGATGGCCAACATCGACACCACCCTGATGCGGATGCTGGTCATCTTCGCCATCGTGACGGTCATCGCGCTGGTCGCCGCCACCACGGCCGGCGTGATCATCATCCGGCGGGCGCTGGCGCCGTTACGCCGCGTCGCGCAGACCGCGAGCAAGGTAGCCGGCTTGCCGCTGGCGCGCGGTGAGGTCGAACTGCCGGTGCGCGTGCGTGAGTCCGACGCCAATCCCTCCACCGAGGTGGGGCAACTCGGCGCCGCCCTCAACCAGATGCTCGACCACATCGCCGCCGCCCTGTCGGCGCGGCAGGCCAGCGAGACGCGGGTCCGCCAGTTCGTCGCCGATGCCAGTCACGAACTGCGCACGCCGCTTGCGGCGATCCGCGGCTACACCGAACTGACGCAGCGGATGGGTGACGATCGCGAGGCGGTGGCGCAGGCGATGAGCCGGGTGGCGTCCGAGACCGAGCGGATGACGCGCCTCGTCGAGGACCTGCTGCTGCTGGCCCGGCTGGATTCGGGCCGGCCGTTGGAACGCGAACCGGTGGATCTGTCGCGGTTGGCCGTGGACGCGGTCAACGACGCACACGTCGCCGGACCCGATCATCAGTGGGAACTCGACCTGCCCGAAGAACCGGTGGTCGTCACCGGGGATGCGGCGCGGCTACACCAAGTGCTGACCAATCTGCTTGCCAACGCCCGCGTCCACACCGGGGCGGGCACCGTTGTCACCACCCGGTTGAGCACCGAGCCGTCGCACACCGTGCTGCAGGTCATCGACAACGGGCCCGGCATCCCGGCGGCGCTGCAATCCGAGGTCTTCGAGCGGTTCGCCCGCGGCGACTCTTCGCGCTCGCGCAAGGGCGGTAGCACCGGGCTGGGTTTGGCGATCGTCTCCGCGGTTGTCAAGGCGCACAACGGGACGATCGAGGTGGACAGCGCGCCGGGCCGGACCGAGTTCACGGTGCGGTTGCCACCCAATGGATGGCAACCGCCCGCCCACGATTCTTAGCTCAGGAGCAAGTCGCGTCGATTTCGAACGGCTTGTTCACCTGTTGCATCGGGTTAGCCATGTCGACGCCGCTGGCGGTGCCGGTGACCTTGTAGGTGTTGCCGTCCTTGGTCGCCGAGGCGTTGCCCTGGCTACCTTGCGCGTACTGAAGCGTCACGCCGTTGACATTGCCGAGCTGGACCGCCTTCACCGCGAGCGGATTGGCGTCGGCGAGCACGACACTGATCCCGGTCTGGTTCCCACCGACCGCGATTGAGATGTTGCCGCCAGCCTTGGTGCAGACAGTGGTGCCTTGGACGTTCTGGTCCTTGCCGTCGATGATGACCTTCGACGAGTTGTTACCGCCGGCCGACACGGAGCCTCCCGGCACCGAGGTCGAAACGCCATTTGATTTGCTACTCGAACAGCCCGAAATACCCGCGGCAAGAATGGCCGCTCCAGCAAGCGCGACCGTCAGTTGACGCTTCACCTGTTCTCCTTTGCCCGATAGTTGCGGTCCTCGGCATTGAGGGCCGTCTGGGCAGTATGCGGGTTAACTGAGTCGGGATCCAGAACCCGCAGAAATTGTTGCTGTGTTCATTAATTGGAGGGCGAAAAGCCGCCCGAATCACCTTGATCGAGGCCGCTTTGATGGCAAGGTACGACCGTGGACCACAAGCCTCCCAGCGCAGTCATCGAGTCGGCCCATCGCGACCACGATCTGCCATTGCATGACCAAACGGACTTCGCCGACGCCGACCGCGGATTCATCGCCGCCCTGTCTCCGTGCGTAATCACAGCGGCCGACGGGCGGGTGGTGTGGGACAACGACGCCTACTCGTTTTTGAGTGATGCCGCCCCGACATCGGTTAATCCCAGCCTCTGGCGGCAGTCGACGCTGGCCGCCAAGCAAGGCCTCTACGAAGTGGTGCCCGGCATCTATCAGGTTCGCGGACTGGACATCTCCAACATCACCTTCGTGGAGTCCGACGGCGGCATCATCGTCATCGACCCCCTGGTGTCCACCGAGGTGGCTGCGGCCGCGCTCGCGTTGTACCGCAGCCAGCGAGGCGGTGACCGTCCCGTGGTGGCGGTGATCTACACCCACAGCCACGTCGACCATTTCGGCGGCGTACTGGGCGTCACCTCGCAGGCGGAGGTGGATTCCGGTGCGGTGACGGTGTTGGCGCCGGACGGCTTCGTCGAGCACGCGGTGTCCGAAAACGTCTATGCCGGTCCGGCGATGCTGCGACGCGCGACGTACATGTACGGCGTGACGCTGGAGCGCGGACCGCAGGGCCACGTGGGTTGCGGGCTCGGGCAGGCCACGTCCACGGGCGAGGTGTCCCTCATCGTGCCGACCGTCGACATCCGCGAGACCGGTGAGAAGCACACCATCGACGGCGTGGAGATCGAGTTCCAGATGGCGCCCGGAACCGAGGCGCCCGCCGAAATGCATTTCTATTTCCCGCGTTTCCGCGCGTTGTGCATGGCCGAGAATGCGACGCACAACCTGCACAACCTGCTGACCCTGCGGGGCGCGCTGGTGCGCGATCCGCACGCGTGGTCCGGTTACCTCACCGAAGCGATCGACACCTTCGCCGAGCGTGCCGACGTGGTCTTCGCTTCGCATCATTGGCCGACCTGGGGACGGGACAGCATCGTCGAATTCCTGTCACTGCAGCGCGACATGTACGCGTATTTGCACGACCAGACACTGCGCTTGCTGAACCAGGGCCACACCGGCGTCGAGATCGCCGAAATGTTCCAGATGCCACCGACTCTCGAGCGGGCCTGGCACACACACGGGTATTACGGATCGGTGAGCCACAACGTGAAGGCGATCTACCAGCGCTACATGGGCTGGTTCGACGGCAACCCCGGCCGGTTGTGGCCTCATCCGCCCGAAGCGCTGGCGCCGCGGTATGTCGAGGCGATGGGCGGAATCGACCGAGTGGTCGACCTCGCGCGGGATGCGTTCGCGGCCGGCGACTTCCGTTGGGCCGCGACGCTGCTGGACCACGCGGTCTTCACCGACGTCGAGCACGCCGGTGCGCGGGATCTCTACGCCGACACCCTCGAGCAGCTGGCCTACGGGGCCGAGAACGCGACCTGGCGCAACTTCTTCCTGAGCGGGGCAACGGAATTGCGCGACGGAACCTTCGGCACCGCGGGTCAGGTCACATCGCCCACCCTGCTGTCCCAACTGACGCCGGAGCAGATCTTCGACAGCCTGGCGATCCGCGTCAACGGACCGCGCAGCTGGGATCTGGACATCGCCATCGACATCGCCTTCGCCGACACCGCGGTCAACTATCGACTCACCCTGCGCAACGGGGTGCTGGTTCGGCGCAAGGCGGCGCCCGATCCCGCCACCGCCACCGTTACGGTCAAGCTGGCCAACAAGATTCGGCTGCTCGCCGTGGCGACGGGGGATTTCAGCTCACCGGGCCTGGAGCTATCCGGGAATCAGGGCGCGCTGCAGGCCCTGCTGAGTGTGCTCGACGACCCGGATCCGAATTTCAACATCGTCACGCCATGACACCGCGTCACGCGACGTCGATCACCACCTTGCCGAGCACCTTGCGGTCGGCCACATGCCGTAACGCCGCCGCGGTCTCCGAGAGCGGGAATCGCGCGCCGATGTACGGCCGCACCGTGCCGGCGGCGAACATCTGCGCCAACTCCGCCAGGTCGCGCACGGCGTCGTCGGGCCTGTCGGTCATGAAGGTCCGGATCTCCATGCCACGCACGCAGATGTCTTTCAGCAGAATGAGATTGAGCGGAATCGCCGGGATGGAGCCCGCGGCGTAGCCCAGCGTGACGAAGGTGCCGCCACGCGCGAGACCGCGCAGCGCCGGCTCCGAATACGGTCCGCCCACCGGGTCCAGCACGACGCGGGCGCTGTCCCCGGTGAGCTCACGGATGCGGGTCTTCAGGTCCTCGCGGTCATAGTCCACGGTCACCTCGGCCCCGCGGCGCCGGCACAGCTCGAGCTTCTCCGGGCTCGACGCCGCCGCCAGCACCCGAGCCCCCATCGCGACCCCCAGGTCCACCGCGGCCAGCCCCACGCCGCCGGCGGCCCCGAGCACGACCACCCAATCACCCTGCGTGACAGCGGCCGTCGAGCGCAGCGCGTGATAGGCCGTGCGGTAGGTGACGCCGAAGGCGGCGGCCGAGGCGAAGTCGGCGTCGTCGGGCATGAGCTCGGCCTGGCTCGCGTCGAGCAGCGCCTGTTCGGCGAACGCCCCGAAGGTGGTCCCGGAAACACGCTGCCCCGGACGGAACGGCGCACCCTCGCCGACGGCGATGACCTCCCCGGCGATCTCGTTGCCGGGTATGAACGGGGGCGGGATTTTGACCTGGTACTTGCCGGCGATGAACAACACGTCGGGAAAGTTGACCGCCGCGGCGCGCACCCGCACCAGCAGTTGGCCGGGAGCCGCAACGGGATCGGGCACGTCGTCGATCACCAGGTCCTCGGGCGTGCCATAGGAACGACAGATCACCGCGCGCATCAACTGACCCCCAATCCCCGTAAACAGAACCGCACCACGTGGGCGATGTCGTCGGCGCCGGGCTGCTCGACCGAACCCACGTAGCGACGCATCGTTGCCGCGGTGCAGCTGAACACCGCCTCGACATCCCGCTCGATGTCGGTACTGCCCAGCGCCGCAATGGGTTCGACGAGCAGCTCGCGAAGCGGCCGCATCATTTCCTGATCGGCCGCGCGCCAACTGGTGCCGGCCGACATCTGGCCGGCCGCCGCACGGGTCATGCTGATCAGGTGCGGGTCGGCCACCTGCGCCAGCGTGCCCTCGATCCACCGCATGACCTTGTCGCGCGGATGCGATTCCTTGGCCATCTGGTGCTCGAGATAGGACACCACGATCGCCACCCCGCGTTCCATCACCGCCAAAATCAGGTCGTCCTTGCCGGCGAAATAACGGTAGAACGCCTTGTTCGACGAGCCCGCCTCGGCGACGATGTCGCTGACGCGGGGCGGTTCGGGCGCGACGCGTTCCATGACGCGCACCGCGGCGGCCAGGATGCGTTCCACCTCCTCGGTGGCCCCGCGCTGGCGGTCGTCGAGCGCCCGCTCGACCGCCGCGGTCACGCGGTCAGAGGTCAACGAGCTCACCGTATTTGGCGCGCGCCGCAGCGCGCCGCACATCCAGCATCTCGCTGGGCCAGTCGCCTTCCTCGGCCTCGTAACCCTTGAGCAGCATTCGGGCCAGGTTCACCTTGTGCGCCTCGGTGGGCCCGTCGGCCAGGCCCAGCGCGATGCCGCCGAGCAGGACGTTGACCAAGGGCAGTTGATCGGTGAGCCCCAGCGCCCCGTGCACCTGGATCGCGCGCAGGGCAATCGATTTGAGCACCTGCGAGGCCAGGATCTTGCATGCGGCGATCTCCGCCCGGGCGGCGCGCTCGTCACCCTGGTCGATCAACCACGCCGCGTGCAGCACGGTCAGCCGGAACGGTATCAACTCGGTGTAGGAGTCGGCGACGAATTCCTGGACCAGTTGTTTGTCGGCCAGCAGGCTGCCTTGGGTGAAGCGGCTTTTCGCCCGGCGCGACATGATCTCGACGGCGCGTTGCGCCATCCCGATGGAGCGCATCGCGTGGTGCAGCCGCCCGCCGGCCAGCCGGGTCTGCAATATCAGGAAGCCCTGTCCGGGCTCTCCGAGCAACGCGTCGGACGGCACTCGCACGTCGTTGTAGTGCACCAGGGAATGGCCCGGCTCGTGCGGGTCGGCCCCGACCAGATGGTGGTTGGCCTCCAACACCAGTCCCTCGGTGCCGGCGGGGATCAGGAACGTCGACGCGCCGGTATGCACCGGTACGTCGGGGTCGGTGATCGCGACGACGATGAAAAAGGAGGCGACGGAGGCGTTGGAGGAGAAGTACTTTCGCCCGGTGATCACCCAGTCGTCGCCGTCGCGCACCGCCCGGGTGGTGAAGACCCGCGGATCGGCGCCGCCCTGCGGCTCGGTCATCGAGAAACACGAGAAGATCTCACCGGACAGCAGGCCCGCCAGGTAACGGTCCTTTTGCTCCTGGGTGCCGAAGCGGGCGATGATCTCGGCGTTGCCGGTGTCGGGCGCCTGCGTCCCGAACACGATCGGCGCCCAGGGGCTGCGGCCGAGGATCTCGTTGATCAGCGTCAGCTTGACCGCGCCGAAGCCCTGCCCTCCCAGTTCCGGCCCCAGATGCGGTGCCCACAAACCCTTGTCGCGCACCTGCTGTTTGAGCGGGTCGACGATGCGGCGCCGCTCGTCGTTCAGCGGCAGAAATTCACACCCGGGAAACAGCACCTCGAGCGGTTCCACCTCGTCGTGAACGAACCCGCGGATCCATTCGAGCTTCTCCTCGAACTCGGGCTCGGTAGAAAAGTCCCAGGGCATGGCCCAACCTCCTGCTCGCTAAGGGATCCCGCCGTCGGCCCGCAGAATTGAGCCGGTGGTGAAGCTGGACGCATCGGATGCCAGAAACAATGCGGCGCCGACGATTTCGCGGGGGTCGCCCGCGCGCTCCAAGGAAAGGTGCTGGAACGGATTCTGATGTGCCGCATCCAGATGCCAGGCCTTGCTGACATCGGTGAGGAAAGGCCCGGCCATCAGGGTGTTGACCCGCACCGCCGGTCCGAACGCCTTCGCCAACGCCTCGGTCATGGCGTTGAGCCCGGCCTTGGCCGCGGCGTAGGGGATGATGTCTGGTGTCGGCCGCAACGATCCGGCCGTGCTCACGTTGATGATCGAACCCCGACCCGCCGCCACCATGCGCTCACCGACCAACGCCGACAACCGGAACGGCCCCTTGAGGTTGAGATTGACCACGGCGTCGAACAACTTCTCGGTCACGTCGGTGAGCTTGTCGTACAGCGGCGACATGCCTGCGTTGTTGATCAGCGTGTCGACTTTGCCGAACCGCTCGTAGGTCTTCTCCACCAAGCCGTCCAACTGATCCCAGCGCCCCACGTGCACCTGATACGGCATGGCCGCACGGCCGGTCTCGGCCTCGATCTCCTTGGCGGTCGAGACGCAGTTGTCGAGGTTGCGGCTGGCGATCACCACGTCCGCGCCGCAGCGGGCCGCACCGAACGCCATCTCACGTCCCAGTCCGCGGCTGCCGCCGGTGATCAGGACTACCCGGTCAGTGAGGTCGAAAAGCTCTTCGGCATAACCCATTTCAGGACACCTTGTGAGATCGGGCCAGCTCGGCCGCGGTGGCGATGAGCTGCAGGATCATCGGGCCGAACGCGTCGGTGATCTTCGGGTCGACTCCTCCTTTTTGCGAGCCGGTCCTTACCCCGGCCGCGTAGGTCTTCTCCAGCACGATGCCCAGCTTCCAGTTGGCCAGCACCAGGTAGTAGTCGATGTTTTCGGTAGACAACCCGCTGACGGATTCGTAGTGCCCCAGTAGCTCGCTGCGCGTGGGCATCCCGCGCATGTCGAGATAAAACCCGTCCTCGCGCGGTTTCTCGCCGTCGTAGCCCAGCAGGCACCACGCCAGGTCGAGCAGCGGATCACCGACCGTGGTCATCTCCCAGTCCACGATCGCGGCCAACCGCGCCGGCTCGCCATGGGCGAACATCACGTTGGCGAACTGATAGTCGCCGTGCATGATGCCCGCCCGGTAATGCGCCGGACGGTTGCGGCGCAGCCAGTCGGAGGCCACGTCCAGGCCGGGCAGCTCGCGGACCTTGTACGCGTCGAGGAACGCCAGCCAGCGATCGACCTGCCGCTCGTGGAATCCATCCGGGCGGCCGAAGCCTTCGAGTCCTTGTTTGCGCCAATCCACTCGGCCCAGCTTGGCCGCGCCGTCGACCAATTGGAAGGCCAGGCCGCGCCGGGCCTCGAGGTCGGTGTCGAACGGCGATTGCCACCCGCCGTCCATCGGGCTCCACCCGTCGATCGCCTGCATGACGTAGAACGGCATGCCGAGCACGTCGCCGGTGTCGTCGGCGGCGATCAGCGCCGCGTGTGGGACATCGGTGCCGGACAGCGCCCGCACCAGGCGGATCTCCCGCAGCAGCCCGTCGATGCGGGCGGCGTCGGCGCGCGCGCCGGGCATCCGCAACACCATCCTCGTCCGCGCCTCCGACGGGCCGCGCTCGATCAGGTAAAGGGTGTTCTGCGAGCCGCCCTTGAGCTGGGTCAGCCGCGGTTCCTCGCCGCCACCCGGGGCGTTGTTTGCATCCAGCCAGCGGGCGAGGACGCCCGCGTCGAGTCCCGGTTCGCCCACGCGAGTCACCGTCCAACCATCGGCGCACACCCCAATCTCCGTATGGAGAATAGCATTCTCCATGGCCGTAGCCCGGTCAGTCCGGTTTGTGCGCGCTCAGCAGGAACCCTGGGGCCATGAAGTGGCCCTCGTCGTCGTGCTCCAGGTGGGCCAGTGGACCATCCGACGACCCGCCGGTGTCGTCGTTGCCGTAAACCTTCGCCGCGCGCAGGTCGTCGACGCGCCACAGCGTCGCGACCGCGTCGTGCAATTCGGATTCGGTGAAGCCGCGCGGGCCCGGCCGGTCCGAATGGGCGTCATCCAGCGCGCCGGCCGCGAAGGCCAGGATGTAGAGCGCGGCTCCCGGCGCGGCGGCCCGAAAGATGGACTGGATGTAGTCGTGGCGCCGGTGGGGCGGCAGCGCGTGGAACAGGCCGCTGTCGAGAATCGTGGCGAAGCGGCCGTCGGAACCAGGCGGATAGCCACCGAAGTCGGTGACGTCAGCCTGCGCGAAGGTCGCCGTGCTCAGTCCCCGCTCGGCGGCCGCGGCGGTGGCCGCCCGAATTGCGGTCGCGCTGGCGTCCAGGCCGACGACGGTGTAGCCGAGCGCGGCCAGGGTCAGCGAGAGCGCGGCATGCCCGCAGCCGGAGTCCAGCACCTCGCTGCGCACCTTGCCCTGATCGATGAGACGGGCCAGCTCCGGTTGGGGCCGGCCGATGCTCCACGGCGGCGGCACGGCCTGCCGGTAGGTGGCGTCCCAATCCCTGTCCGGTTCGGTCATCCGTCCTCCTCGAGATCGGCGTCGCCGGGCGCGGTAAGAAACTGGCGCTGCCCACCATCGAACGACGGGACGAAATATGCAAGTGCTTCTGGTCCGGCATGCGCTGCCGTTGCGCAGCGAACACGGCCAAGGTTCCGATCCGGACCTGTCCGAGGAGGGGCTGGCCCAGATCGAACGACTACCCAAGGCGCTCGCCAGGTTTCCCATTTCGCGGGTGGTGAGCAGCCCGCAGCGCCGGGCCATCCAGACCGCCGAGCCGGTCGCGGCGGATCGCGGGCTCAGCGTCGAGATCGACGATCGCTTCGCCGAGTACGACCGCGACCTTCCGGTGTACATCCCGGTCGAGCAGATCCGCGCGGAGATGCCGGAGGAGTGGGCGCGCCTGGCGCAGGGGCATCTGCCGAGCGCGGTCGACGAGGACGCTTTTCGGGCGCGGGTGCGCGCCGCGATCGACGACCTCGTCGCGGCCGCCGATTCCGAAGACACGGTCGCGGTGTTCAGCCATGGCGGGGTCATCAACGTCCTGCTGCATGAAATTCTGGGTACCGCCCGCCTGCTGTCCTTCCCCGTCGACTACGCGTCGGTGACTCGGCTGTTGTTCTCCCGGTCCGGTCAAGCGACGGTGGCCGCGGTCAACACCACCGAACACGTCTGGGACCTGTTGCCGCGAAACCAGAGGTTGCTCGACGACGATGCGGGCCGTGGCAGCGCCTGAACCCCACGCCCGCAACTCGCAGGTGGTGCACCGCGTCGAGGTCGGCGGTGGTAGACAAGTTCGGTGACTTCAGCTGACCAACTCGAGGGGCTCGACCTGGCCTCGCTGGACTCCTACCTGCGTTCGCTGGGAATCGGGCGCGACGGCGAGTTGCGCGCGGACTTCATCTCCGGGGGTCGCTCGAATCTGACGTTCCGCGTCTACGACGACAGCACCAGTTGGCTGGTGCGCCGGCCGCCCCTGCACGGCCTGACCCCGTCGGCGCACGACATGGCCCGCGAGTACCGCGTCGTGGCGGCGCTGCAGGACACCCCCGTGCCGGTGGCGCGCACGATCGGGCTGTGCCAGGACGATTCGGTGCTGGGCGCTCCCTTCCAGATCGTCGAGTTCGTCGCCGGGCAGGTGGTTCGGCGCCGCGCTCAACTCGAATCGTTCAGTCACACCGTGATTGGGGGTTGCGTCGACTCGTTGATCCGGGTGCTTGTCGATCTGCACAACGTCGATCCCGACGCCGTCGGGCTGGCCGATTTCGGCAAGCCGAGTGGATATCTGGAGCGTCAGGTGCGGCGGTGGGGCTCGCAGTGGTCGCTGGTCCGGTTGCCCGAGGATCGACGCGACGCCGACGTGGAGCGGCTGCATTCCGGTCTGGGCGAAGCCATTCCGCAGCAGAGCCGGACCTCGATCGTGCATGGCGACTACCGGATCGATAACACGATCCTGGACGCCGACGACCCGACGAAGGTGCGTGCCGTCGTCGACTGGGAGCTCTCCACGCTGGGGGATCCGCTGTCCGACGCCGCCCTGATGTGCGTGTACCGCGACCCCGCCCTGGATTTGATCGTCAATGCCCAGGCCGCGTGGACGTCACCGCTGTTGCCGACGGCCGACGAACTGGCCGACCGCTATTCGCTGGTGGCCGGTACATCGCTGGCCCATTGGGAGTTCTACATGGCGCTGGCCTACTTCAAGCTCGCGATCATCGCCGCCGGCATCGACTTCCGGCGACGCATGTCGGATCAGGCCCGCGGCGCCGACTCCGATCACGCACCGGAGGTCGTGTCGCCGCTGATTTCGCGCGGTCTGGCCGAACTGGCGAAGCTGCCGGGCTAGCGTGCGGCGGCCGCGTGCTGCCGTTTGGCCGCGCGGCGCAACTGCAGGATCCGTGCGGTGCCGACCGCAACGGTGATCAGCCCGCCGACCACGGCCGCCAGCAAGATCGCCACGCCCTTGGGCTGGCTCCAGTGCCAGCCCAAGAACTGGAAGTCTGTCGGTGTCGTGTTCTGGGTGATGAAGATCAGCAGCAGGATCAGGATCACAAAGCCGGCGATCAGCGAGGACCACAGTGCCCCGGCGCGGGTGAACCCGATAGCCGGTTCTCTGGCGGGTGCGCCGGTCTTGGCCGCAGGATCGGGCTTGGGGGGCGGCTGCCCGGGCGAGGCAGGGATGTGGCTGCTCATACTGCCATCTTTGCCCTATCCGACGCAGAATGAAACCGATTCACCGCCACCAATTCCGCAGGCCAGCGTCCGCGCGGTTCGGGCATTAGGGTCGGCGGTATGACGACGCTGCCGCACCCGCAAGGCACGATCATGCGCGCGGCAGCCCTGCTGATGGCGATGTGCGTTGTTGCGGCGTGCAGCAATTCCGATCCGTTGGGAGCGCAGGTTCGAAGCCCCAACTCCATAGTCATCGGCTCCGGAGACTTTCCGGAATCGCAGATCATCGCCGAGATTTACGCACAGGCCTTGCAGGCCAACGGGTTTGAGGTGGGCACGCGGATGGGTATCGGCAGCCGGGAGACGTATATCCCTGCGCTCAAAGACCATTCCATCGACCTGGTACCGGAGTACATCGGCAATCTGCTGCTGTATTTCGCCCCGCAGTCCAAGGCCACCATGTTGGGTGCCGTCGAGGTGGAGCTGCACCAGCGCTTGCCCGGTGACCTGTCGATCCTGGCGCCCGCGCCGGCCACCGACACCGATACCGTCAGCGTCACCGCGCAGACGGCGAACTCCTGGAGTCTGAAGACCATCGCCGATTTGGCCCCTCACTCACCGGACGTGCGATTCGGTGCCCCCTCGGCATTCGCGACCCGCCCCGCCGGGCTGCCGGGACTGCGGCAGAAGTATGGGCTCGACATCAAACCTGGCAACTTCGTCGCCATCGACGACGGCGGGGGCGCGGTCACCGTGCGCGCATTGGTCGGGGGAAGGGTCAACGCCGCCAACGTCTTCACCACGTCCCCGGCCATCCCGCAGAACCACCTGGTGGCCCTCGATGACCCCGAACACAACTTCATGGCCGGAAACATTGTGCCGCTGGTCAATTCGCAGAAGAAATCAGATCATCTCAGGGACGTGCTGAACGCTGTGTCGAGGAAGCTGACCACCGCCGGTGTCGCCGGACTCAACGCGGCGGTGTCGGGGAACTCGGGCATCGATCCGGATCAGGCCGCGCGAAACTGGATACGGGACAACGGCTTCAACCATCCGATCGGAGGATGACTTGATCGTCTTCGACAAAGTCACCAAGGCCTTCGCCGACGGAACCACCGCCGTGCACCAGCTCAGCCTGAGCGTCCCGAACGGGGAGCTGACCGTGTTCGTCGGGTCGTCGGGCAGCGGCAAGACCACGGCGCTGCGCATGATCAATCGGATGATCGAGCCCACTTCGGGCGTCATCACGATCGACGGGGTCGACGTGTCCACCCGCGACCCGGTGAAACTGCGCCTCGGGATCGGGTATGTGATCCAGCACGCCGGGCTGATGCCGCACCAGCGGGTAATCGACAATGTGGCAACGGTTCCCGTCTTACGGGGCCAGGGCCGCCGGGCCGCCCGCAGAGCCGCCTACGAGGTGCTCGAGCGGGTCGGGCTGGACGCCAAACTCGCGACCCGCTACCCCGCGCAACTCTCCGGCGGCGAGCAACAACGGGTCGGCGTGGCGCGCGCACTGGCCGCCGACCCGCCCATCCTGTTGATGGACGAGCCGTTCTCCGCCGTCGACCCGGTGGTTCGCCACGACCTGCAAAACGAAATACTGCGCCTGCAAGCCGAATTGCACAAGACGATCGTCTTCGTCACGCATGACATCGATGAGGCACTGCGGCTCGGCGATCGCGTGGCGGTGTTCAAGGGCGGTTCGTTGCAACAGTTCGACCAGCCCGCCGAGTTGCTGTCGCGGCCGGCCAACGATTTCGTGTCGAGGTTCATCGGCCTGGGCCGCGGCTACCGATGGTTACAACTCCTCGACGCGGCGGGACTGCCGCTGCACGATGTCGAGCGGGTCGCGGCCGAAAAGGCCACGCAGACAGAGCCTTCCGGCGGGTGGGCCGTGGTGGTCGATTCGGGCGGTGTGCCCATCGGCTGGATCGACGGCGCCGGAGTGCGTCGGCACCGCGACGGCATGCCGTTGACGGACAGCATGAGCGGGCTCGGATCGCTGTTTCGGCCGCGGGGCAACCTGAGCCACGCGCTGGATGCGGCGCTGTCGTCGCCGTCGGGCATCGGGGTCGCCGTGGATGACGACGGCAAGGTCATCGGCGGGGTGCTGGCCGACGACGTGCTGGCCGCGGTCCAGGCCCAGCGCCTGGGCTCGGCGGAACCTCGAGGGACCTAGCCGATGCACTATCTGCTCAGCCATCTCGACGACGCCTGGGGGCTGACCGTCGTGCATTTGCGGCTGTCGTTGGTGCCGGTGCTGATCGGGCTGGCGATCGCCCTGCCGCTGGGAATGTTGGTGCAGCGCACCCGAATCGCCCGCCGGCTGACGACCGCGGTCGCCAGCGTCGTGTTCACCATCCCGTCGCTGGCGCTGTTCGTGGTGCTTCCGATGCTCATCGGGACCCGCATCCTCGACGAGGCCAATGTGCTAGTGGCGTTGACGGCCTACACCGCGGCGCTGCTGGTGCGCGCCGTGCTCGAGGCGCTGGACGCGGTGCCCGCCCAGGTGCGCGACGCCGCCACTGCCGTCGGGTATTCGCCGGTCACACGGATGCTCAAAGTTGAACTGCCGCTTTCGGTTCCGGTGCTCGTCGCCGGACTGCGGGTGGTGGTGGTCACCAACATCGCGATGGTCTCCGTGGGTTCGGTCATCGGCATCGGTGGGCTGGGCAGCTGGTTCACCCAGGGCTACCAAACCGACAAGAGCGATCAGATCCTGGCCGGCATCATCGCGCTGTTCGTGTTGGCGGTGGTCATCGACGTGCTCATCGTCGTGGCCGGCCGGCTGGCAACACCGTGGGCGCAAGCCACGCGGCGTACCGGTCGCCGCGCGGTCGTCGCGCCCGTGGTCGGTGGTGCGCGGTGAACTTCGTCGCTCGGGCGATCTCCTACGTGTTGACCGCCGACAACTGGACCGGCCCCGTCGGGCTCGCCGCCCGCATCCTCGAACACCTCGAGTACACCGCGCTGGCGGTGGCCGCCTCTGCGTTGATCGCGATTCCCGTCGGCATGATCATCGGGCACACCGGGCGGGGCACCCTGCTGGTGGTCGGCGCCGTCAACGGCTTGCGCTCCCTGCCGACGCTGGGCGTGCTGCTGTTCGGCACGCTGGTCTTCGGGCTGGGTCTGGGACCGTCGCTGGTGGCGCTGATGCTGCTGGGTGTGCCGGCGCTGCTGGCCGGTACCTATGCCGGGATCGCCAATGTCGAGCCCACGGTCGTCGATGCCGCCCGGGCGATGGGCATGACCGAGGCCCAGGTGCTGCTGCGCGTCGAGGTGCCGAATGCGTTGCCGTTGATCCTGGGTGGCCTGCGCAACGCCACGCTGCAGGTGGTGGCGACCGCGACCGTGGCGGCCTACGCCAGCCTCGGTGGACTGGGCAGATACCTGATCGACGGAATCAAGGAACGTGAGTTTCATCTCGCCCTGGTTGGGGCGCTGATGGTGGCCGCGCTGGCGCTGGTGCTCGACGGTCTGCTGGCGTTGGCGGTGTGGATTTCGGTGCCGGGCACCGGGCGGCTGCGGCGAACATACCGGGCACTTCCGCATCGCTTGGCGGGCACGTCTTACGGTAGATGAGTGAACGCAGCCCCCTCTGATCCGTCTCGCCGCGTGTGGCAGGCGATGCTCACCTGGCGCGCACAGGATGCTCCCCGCATGGAATCGGTACGAGTCCAGGTGTCCGGCAACAGAATCAAGGCCAATGGCCGCATCATTGCCGCCGCCACCGAAACCACCCCGGCGTTCGGCGCCTATTACGACCTGCTGACCGATGAGACCGGCGCCACCAAGCGGCTCGGCATGACCGTCACCCTGGCCGAGCGGGAGCGGGTCTTCTCGCTTGCCCGCGACGAGGAGAACATGTGGCTGGTCACCGACCACCAGGGCGAGCGTCGGGCGGCCTACAACGGTGCGCTCGATGTCGACGTGGAGTTCAGCCCGTTCTTCAACGCGCTGCCCATCCGGCGGCTCGGGTTATACGAGCGGCCGGCCTCGGTGACGCTGCCTGTGGTCTACGTGAACCTGCCGGAGATGTCCATCACGGCGGACACCGTGAGCTATAGCAACACCGGCGGCCCGGCCGAGATCAAACTGCGCTCGCCGATCTCCGACACCACGGTCAGCGTCGATGACGAGGGATTCATCGTCGACTATCCAGGCTTGGCAGAGCGGATCTGATCACCCCACCGGCCCGGCCCGCGGCGGCCAATTCCTGACGCCAGTTCTCCGCGCCGACGACGACGTGAAAGATGTCGCTGCGCGGGAAGCTGTCGTAGCGGATGCGCGCGGCATGGCCGGATTCGGCGAGGTCGGCGACCGAATTGTGCGCGGCCAGCGATTCGCGGGCGCGGCTCAGCAGCTCGAGGAGGCGGTCGACCGTGGGCACCAGCTGGTCGGAGTTGCCCTCGCACATCGCCCGGACCAGGTCCGGGGCGGTCGCCGCGACCCGGGTCCCGTCGCGGAACGAGCCGGCGGCCAACGCGAAGGCCAACGGCACGTCTCCGGCCACCACCGCCAGCGCCTCGGCGAGCAGGTGGGGCAGATGCGAGATGGCCGCCGCGGCGGCATCGTGCTCGTCGGATCGGGCCGGCACCACGACGGCGCCGCAGTCGAGCGCCAACGTCATCACCGTCGACCAGACCGCCGGGTCGACGTGGTCGTCGACGCTGACGACCCACGGAGCCCCGGTGAACAACCCGGCATACCCGGCCGTCCACCCCGAATGCGCGGTGCCCGCCATCGGATGGCCCCCCACGAAGCGTTCCTGCAGCCCCGCCGCGACGACCTGATCGAGCACCGCCTGCTTGACGCTGGTGACATCGGTCAGCGGGCAGTGCGGGGCCGTCTCCTTGACGTGGGCGAGCATGCCCGCCATCGCCGGCATCGGCACGGCCAGCACGATCAGCGCCCCGGTGTCGGCGGCGCGAGACAGCGTCGCGGTCAGGTCGGTGGTGGCATCGAAGCCGTCGGCGGTCGCGGCCTGGGCGCCCTCGACCGAGCGGTTATAGCCGAACACGTCACGGCCGGCCGCGGTGGCGGCCCGCATTATCGAGCCGCCGATCAGCCCCAGCCCGAGCACACACACCGGTGTCTTTGAAGGAGGGCGTGCCACATTCCAAGGTTGGCACATCCGGTCGGGGGCGGTGCCGCCAGATGTCGAGGCGACCCGCCGCCATCTGGTCAGGGGCCTGGTCAGGGACTACCGTAAGCGGCCATGGGAGCACAACGGGCCTCTGCCCAGGGCCTGTCCGCGGACACGCCGGACGGTTTCGGCGTCGCGGTGGTGCGTGAAGAGGGCCAGTGGCGCTGCGCCCCGATGGCCCGTAAGTCGCTCACAAGCCTGTCGGCCGCCGAGACGGAGTTGCGTGAATTGCGCAGTTCCGGGGCGGTCTTCGGCCTGCTGGACGTCGACGACGAATTCTTCGTCATCGTGCGGCCGGCGCCGTCGGGGACGCGGTTGTTGCTCTCGGATGCCACCGCCGCGCTCGATTACGACATCGCCGCGGAAGTGCTCGACAAGCTGGACGCCGACCTCGATCCGGAGGACCTGGAGGACTCGGATCCATTCGAAGAGGGCGACTTAGGGTTGTTGTCCGACATCGGGCTTCCCGAGGCGGTCCTGGGCGTCATCGTCGACGAGACCGATCTGTACGCCGACGAGCAGCTGGGCCGCATCGCCCGCGAGATGGGCTTCGCCGACCAGCTGTCGGCGGTGATCGACCGCCTCGGTCGGTGATCGCAAGCGCGGCGGGTCGCCGCCATCAGGACCGGTCGGTGAGATCTGACGAAGACCTGATCCGGTCCGCGCTGTCGGTTGCCGCGACGGCGGGTCCTCGTGACGTGCCCATCGGTGCGGTGGTGGTCGGCGCCGACGGAACCGAGTTGGCCCGCGCGGTGAACGCCCGCGAGGCCCTGGGCGACCCGACGGCGCACGCCGAGATCCTGGCGCTGCGCGCGGCCGCCGAGGTGCTCGGCGACGGGTGGCGGCTGGAGGGCGCCACGCTGGCGGTCACCGTCGAACCGTGCACCATGTGCGCGGGTGCGCTGGTGCTGTCGCGCATCGCCCGCCTGGTGTTCGGGGCCTGGGAGCCCAAGACGGGGGCGGTCGGATCGTTGTGGGATGTCGTCCGCGACCGGCGGCTCAATCACCGCCCCGAAGTGCGCGGTGGTGTGCTGGCGCAGGAGTGTGCCGCGCCACTGGAGGCCTTCTTCGCCCGCCAGCGATTGGGGTGACGGGCCCGCCGTTGGGTAAGCTGCTCGGCGGTGGCGTGTCCGAGCGGCCTAAGGAGCACGCCTCGAAAGCGTGTGACGGCTAAAACCGTCCGAGGGTTCAAATCCCTCCGCCACCGCCAAGACTGCACGGACGTAAGCGGTTGCCAGATTTGCTGGAACCGGCTGATCGTTCCATGAGCGAATTCTGCGCGCCGTCCCCGGCTCACGCCGGTCGGCGGCAGATGGCCGCGGTTTAAAAATCACGATTTTGGGCAAACAGCGGCATGAGCGCACGTCACGGCCCTTGTCTTGTTGCTTCAGCGGTAGCCGCGGCGTCGGGCGCCGCCGCTTCGGCCCTCGTGACCGCCATCCCCGCCGCAACCGCCGGTCCGTGCCCGGATGTGCAGGTCGTGTTCGCCCGCGGCACTGACGATCCGCCCGGCCTCGGTCCGACCGGGCAGGCATTCGTCGACTCGCTGCAGCCGCGCGTCGGCGCAAAATCGTTCGACGTCTACGCGGTCGATTACCCCGCCACGCATGACTGGACAAACGCGGGTGAGGCCGGCGTCAGAGACGCTGCCGCACACGTCGTGTCGATGGCGCACGACTGCCCCAACACCAAGATGGTGCTCGGTGGTTACTCCCAAGGGGCGGCCGTGATGGGCTTCGTCACCTCGCCCGTCGTACCTGATGGGATCGATCCCGCGAGCGTCCCCAAACCGCTGGATCCGGAAATCGCCAACCACGTCTCCTCGGTCGTGCTCTTCGCCTTGCCCAACGAGAAGGCGATGAACTTCTTCGGTGAGCCGCCGGTTGCCATCGGCCCGCTCTATCAGGCCAAGACCATCCAGGTGTGCGCCGCCGAGGACCCCATCTGTTCCGACGGGATGAATTTCGCCGCGCATGACACGTATTCGACCAACGCCGCGGTGATCGACAAGGGCGCGGCCTTCGCGGCCGGCCTGCTTGCCGGCGGTCCCGGCGGGCGCGGCTCGATGTAAGCGGGTCGCCGTAGCCGTCCTCAGTAGACCGAACCGTCGATTGGCGCTCGATGCTTGCGAGCCACTAATTTTCCTCAGGTGAACTTCTCAGCTGCAGGTGCAGCCGCACGGTGGATCGTCCCCTTAATTACGGTTGCGGCCGTCGCCGGCATGGGCCTGGTTGCGGCCCCCGTGCAGGTCCGTCCCGCCCCGCCGGTGCAGCTGGCCGCCGACGGCGACCCGCTGGCCGGGGCGCCGTTCTACGTCAACCCGACATCGGCGGCCATGCGCGCCTCGCAGAGCGCCGATCCGCCGAGTCCCGAGCTGACCGCCATCGCCAACACGCCGCAGGCGTACTGGATCGTCCCGGGCGGGTCGGCAGGCACGGTCGGGAAGTATGTCGGCGACGCCAATGCCGCCGGCGGCGAAACTGCCACAGTCGCGGTGCGGGATGCCATAAATCGCCAGCACCGGGATGGCGCC